>JANYGV010000052.1 GCA_025359285.1 Burkholderiales bacterium | reverse complement strand
CGGCATCGGTGCCAGCATGTGCGACGCGTCATATTCTTTATTGGTGATTTTGTCGCGAATCAGCGCCCAGCCAGCGGTTTTCACGACTGAAACATTCAAGCCCTGCTTTTCATAAAAACCCAGCGGCGCGGCCATGATCAGTGGCGTGGCGCAGGTAATCGGAATAAATCCGATTTTCAGGTCCTTCTTTTCCAGCGGCGCTTTTTCTTGGGCCATCGCATTTAATGCGCTGAGCGGAAATAAACTGGCTATTGCCGCATACGCAGTCGACGATCCCACCGCACGGATAAATTGTCGGCGCTCGATATCGTTCGGGAACAATGCGGCGAGAATGCCGCCTTGAATCGAGCGATTAAATAATTGGTCTTCGCTGCTGGCGATTGACTGCTGCACTGATGTTGCCGCGTACGCTTCATGCTCAGCGATAGAGCTGTGCTGCCCGCATGCGCAGCCCTGATAGGTGGCCGCTGCGTTAAGCGGATCCTGATTAAAAATAGACAAAACATTTCTCCGGGAAATATGCGGTGGTGGTGTTGATGGGTTGTATAAATCAACAGAGTGCGCGTTAACAGCGTGCCCAAACTTCGTGCAAACAACGCCATGCACCCGGCGAATGCACGATGCATGCCAGCCGACCTTGCCTCGTATTTGCTGGGGTCGGTGACGCCGTCACTCGAACCGCGGCTGACAATTGTTGCGATCAGCAAAGATGACGCACCTCAACAGTGCGGCACACCGCGAGCGGCCCCGCAACCGCCCACCAGTGGTGCAGACGGAAGCAGACGGGGCAGCGGAGGTCGCTGCGCAACGTATGCGCTACGCTCTATCGGCTAGCGCTCAAGGGGTTTCTGAAACGCACGGCTATCAGATACATCAATGATCAGATCTCATGCCCGCTTTACGTGCAATCTTGCCTAACCGATCGCGCTCGCTCGCAATAAACGCGACATAGGAAGCCAATGTTCCTGGTGCCGGCTCAATCCCGGTAGGAATGAAACGATCCTGCAATTCTTTGCTGTTCAACGATGCCTGCATTTCAGCATGCATGCGTTCAACGATGCCGCTGGATGTGCCTTTGGGCGCAAATAGTCCTGCCCAATGGCCGATTCGAACACCCGCAAAACCCGCCTCAGCAGTAGTGGGAATAGCCGGATAAGCAGTCAACCGTTTTTCGGAAGTCGCTCCCAGCGCCTTTAACTTGCCCGCTTTTATGTGCGGCAGCACCACCACGCTTGATTCTGAAGTCACTGTCACCTGATTGCCCAATACCGCGGTGACGCTCTCCTGACCGCTTTTATAGGGGATCGCGGTGAAATTAGCACCACTCGCATCCTTCAACATTTCAATCACAAAATGTGGGGTCGAGCCGCTGCCCGCGGTGGCAAAATTAGCCCCATCCGGGCCTTGTTTTTTGGCGTACTCCACCAGCTCTTTCAGGGTGTTAAACGGCGCACTCGGATGCACCACGATGACCGATGGGCTGACCGCAATCATCGACACCGGAATGAGATCGCTGTCGTCATAGGGCATTTTGTCGCGCAGCGCACTGTTGGTCACCACACCAGCCGCACCGACTAAAAACGTATAACCGTCAGGCTTGGATTTCGCGACATAATCCGCGCCCAGAATGGCACCCGCGCCGGGCTTGTTTTCGATGATGATCGGCTGACCAATGCGCTTGCTGACCGCCTCCGCTGCGGCCCTAGCCACTAGGTCGTTCGCCCCGCCGGGCGAGAATGGAACAATCCATTTCACGGGATGATCCGGCCAAGTCGCGCCGTGGGCCGAAAAGACAGACATCGACACCACGGTGGCTGCGAAAAGTCTTGAAAGAAATCTCATGCTCGTGGCTTTAGCGATGTCGCGGGTCTGAGTGAAACATGCTTGCATGAAAAATAACTGCATAAGGCCTCCGTATTATTTTGTTTATTTTAAATTGCGCTAAATTGCCGCGCTTTTGATGCGCCTGATCATCAATTTATTTGCACCCGCAGCGACCATTGCCAAGCTGACGGTATGTCAACGATAAATTCTAATTTGGTCATCAAAAAGTTTACGCCGCTGGCAGCATAACATCCGTATTCGCGGACATTCGTGTCCGACGCGTCTGCCGCATAGTCCAGAGCCGCCTGATGATGCTGCGCCAGCGGGGAGCATGGGCAGGCCGGTGATGCATTCGTTTTGCCGCGTAGCTGCTGGCCGCCATTTTCAATCCCACCCGATCCATTGCCATCAGCGCGCGGGGTTCATCGCTCCTGGGCCAAATCGGCGATTGCGCGCTCGGCATCACATAAAAAGTTCTCGCGCAAAGCAGCATCGGTATAAAGCCGTGCGAGCAATTCTTCCACCACGGCGGCACTCATCGGGCATTCATGCCGCACGCTGACGTTGAAATTCCATCTTCATTTGCGCGCGCCATTGAGCAGACGCGCGTCAGTGGGTTCGCGCAGGTACTGTTGGCAGGCGGGATTCGACTCAACACCTTCAAATAATTTTGTCACCTCAGTTGTATAACGAAACCGCGACAGCACCGATTTTTCGATGGGACGCCTCACCAACTCTTCTGCGTTCGACCTCGCCGTCATTTGATCGCGATTCGCGTTAACCATCAACAGGCCACGATCAATTTACGCAAACGCGGTGACCTTTAGTGCCTCCGCCGCGCCACCACGCAAATAGGCGATGCGATACGGAGCCGACAAATCGAGCTTGGGCGTAGGAAGATTTGCTTCTGCGCGCTGCTGCCACGCACGCAGCGCGAGATTGGTGACGAGAATGACAATTAGGAAAAAAAACAGGAATGACGGGCCGGAAAAATTAAACGGATTCATGCGTCCTCCGTCATCTTGATAGCCCGTTGATGCAGTGCTTCGGCAAGCGCGATGGTCTGCGCTAATGTGGCCGCCGCGGTATCTGCGGGCAGCAGTCCGGTTTCGCGCGCTTGCGAGATAGTCGGTAGCAGTGCCGCAAAGTCAGCTAAATTCGCCTCGTCGACTAACGTTTGTAGTGCGTCTTTTGGCGATGCGGCGGCGTGGCCGGCCAGTTGCAAAATGGTTTGTGCGCTCGCTCGTAGCGGGCCAGCCGCATCCGCAATCGCTAACGCGGCCTGCTCTTCACGCAGACTTGACAACACATATTCGTGGCGCAGCCGCAGCACCAGATTGAGCAATATCTGTTGTAGTCGGCGGATCATGGCCGCACGCGAAATATGCAGATGCAAAAACGGCTCTGCGCCAAAGAGCACACGGTGCCGCGCCACAATATCTACGAATTTCGCCGCAAACGCCTCGGCAACGGCATCAATCTCACTCGCCAATAAAAACATGGCCGTCAGTCGAATGGAGGCATGCGCCAACCGAAATGGCTCACGAAATTGATTGATATTGGCAGCTGAGAACCGATGCAAAATTATCACGATATTGACATCCGATGTGGCGCGGAGTTTTTGTTCCGCCGCGGAACCATACAGCACGATTGACTGTAGATCGTCGCCAAGCGCGGCCTTTGCGTCGTCCACAAATTTTGCGAGCGTGGGATCGATCAACAGCATAGGATCATTGGTGGGCATGCGCTTTGTTTGGCGTCAAAAACTCAAACCCCAATAGCGGCGACTGTCTTCAAGCACTTATGCTTGTTAAGCTGCACCAGTGCTAGGCTTTTAATTTTAATTATTGAATCATTCCATGCCAGAAACACCAGCATTTTTACTTACTTTACGATTCCAGCCATCGATAAATTTGATCGTAAACATCTGCGCTACTCAACAAATCAAAATGATCCGAGCCATAGCTAATGTGCTGATGCGATTTTGGAATCGCCAGCGACAGTGATCGCTCTTTATGCACGCCCAAGGCACTATTGACCGGCACCAATCCGTCGCCTGACAAGCGGCTTGCCGCGCCTGCTTTTGTCTGCTTTTTCTCCTGCTTGGTGGCGGCAATGGCATAACATTTCACGCCCTTCGGCAACCCCGCGTTGGCGTCTTTCGCTGGCGCTGCCGCCGACCGCTTGTCGTCCGCCTCAAGAATTGTGCCGTGGCGTAAATCTTTTATACCGGCGCTGCGCACCTTGCCCAAGCGCGCAAACGGCGCTGAATAGGGGCTTACATCGAGCAGAATATCCAGCCAATTACCGGCACGCTCCAACGGCGCGCCATGGTGCGGTGTGCCGAGAAAAATAAGCTTATTTAATTTTCTCAGCCAGCCAAGTTTCTCGGCTTTCGCGACCTCACACGCGCTGCGCGCCACCAGCCCACCCATACTGTGGCCGATGATAACCAGTTCGGTGATCGGAACGGGCCAGGTTTGAATCAGGTTTTCCAAAACATGGGCAAACTCTTTGCCATTGGTGCTGACCTGTCGGCCGCTGTTGTAATGCAGGTAAATAGACGAATAGCTTAAGTCGCGAGCCAACGCCGCGCCGTGATCGTGCGAGGCGCTGTGATCCGCGCGTTCATAATTCCATTGCAGATCAGTCATACACAAACCATGTACCAGCACCAGCAACTTGCCGCTTATCGCCCCCTCCACCTGCCAGGGCTTGCCGTGCTGACGAAGCTGCATCGAGATCGCCAGTGGGTTATTGGTGGCGGCGAGATAGTCGCCAAATACACCGTTGAGCGCGGCGGACATGGCTTCATGTTGCGGAAATTCAGCCGGGCCATTCAAATACGGTGTGAGTTGGTTAAGCGCCAGATCGAGACCCGCGCCGACTGCCTTGGTGACGCCGCGAACGCTTTTGTAAACCATGCCGGTAACACCGCCGGTCGGGCCAGCAGGTGCCTGCCCCAAGATCGGCGTGAGGCCCGAAACAGTCCGATGCATGGCCTCGACAATATCGGTGACACCGCTGATGGCGTCGATGATGATTTTATTTCCGCCACGCAATTGCGCAGTGGCTGATTTCGGCGCGGTGCGCACGGGCATCTTGGTAGATTTAGCGCTCACACTCGCTGCGGCTATTGGTTTACGCATCACTGGCGCAGCTCGTCGCGCTCAGCCTTAGACGAAAAACATTTCGCATAGAGCATTACTCTTTTGTTCATTGATAATTTTTGCGCTGATTTTTTGTGCTGTTTTTTCAAGCGTACCAGACTCAAATATCGTTAGGCACTCTCGGCATAAATCCGGCGCCGGTCAACAGACCATAAGCCATCCACAGCACCACTATTCCGTAAACCACGCGCGGTGCCCACATCGACAGCTGCTCAAAAAAAACATTGATCGCTTCGGTTTCCAATCGAGTATGACGCATCAGCATTTCAGGCAGTGTGCCACTGGCCTCGCCGGTTTGGGTAAATTGAATCACGCGCTCGTCTTTGATGTAGGCGATGCCACGCAACGCCTCCGTGAGCGGCGCGCCCGCCTGTATTCGCGTCCGAATTTTCGAAAGCTCGCGGCGCATATCGCCATCCTCGACTGTATCGAGCGCGGCGGGCAATGCATCCAGCATGGAAACGCCTGCCTCCAACATCAGCGCTAGGCTCTCAAAAAAATCACGAAGATTGCGGCGTATGAATATCGGCCCGTACAAAGGCAAGCTTTGGCACCACGATTTGCCGGCGGAACGGGGATCACCCCGCGCCAAAACCCGAAAACCATAAATCACCGCAGCCACCAGCATGAGCGGCGACACCACCTTCCACACGTATCCCGCGAGGCTCAACGTGCCGCTGACCAGCGCGGGAATCGGCTGTATAAAGAGCGCCGCTAAAAACATGAAGGCCGGCAACATCAGCCGCGATTTCATGGTCGATAACTGCAGCGCATGATCGGTGTAGTAATCCACGAGACGCCGATACATATTTGCCGGGCTGCCCGCATTCATCGCCGCTCGAATCAACCGAGATTCCAATTTCGTAAACAGACCACTCTTCTCGCCAGCCAATGCGAATTCGATACCCTTCTTCAACAGCCCACGCATTGCTTCAAGCCGCGACTGCGCCGGTGACGGCAAATTCAACACCGCAAAAGCCCTATCAAACGGCAGCCCAGCCGTTTCCATTTGCGCGAGTTGGGCGTAGAGGTTGGCGCGGGTTTGGAAAGGCAGTGGATTATTATTGGGCATGGCATGGCCAAAATTTGCGGCTTTGAATTAAACCATTGAACCACGATTTTTAGTTCCTCAAAATCTCAAAACCTGATCCCGCGGTTTGACGAAGTTATTTTCAGGAGCTCACTTGGGTCGAAAAACTCCTTGACTTTAATCATTTATGGGATAAAATTCCCAACAAAATATGATTGACGATAATGACGGACGAAATTAAGCGCGCGCTGCATGCTGCTGTTCTTCGATTGTTGAGGCCGCTGGTTCGGCTTCTCCTTCACCACAGCGTGCCCTATGAAACTTTTGCTGACCTTGCAAGGTGGGTGTACGTGGACGTGGCAGAAAAAGAATTCGCTCTACCGAACAAAAAGCAAACCGCATCACGCATCTCCGTGATCACGGGGCTGAACCGCAAGGAAGTGGCAAGGTTGCAGGAGATGACGGTGGAGGACAATACAGGTGCGATTGCGTCATTTAATCGGGCGGAGAAGGTTGTTACAGCGTGGCTTCATGAGTACCCGAAAGCTGGCAACCCAAGGCGAGCGGCTACGCTACCTCTTGAGGGTGAGCATAGCTTTGCGGCTCTTGTGAAACTTTATAGTGGGGATATGCCAGCGCGTGCAGTGTTGGATGAGTTGTTGAGGGTTGGTGTCGTTAGAAAAACTGAAACCGGTGATGTCGAATTGCTTTCCTCTGGCGCTTTAGTGCCCGGTACCGAAGACAGACCGGCGCTATTAACGTTGTTTGGTGAAGACACCACTGATTTCATCTCAACATATTCACACAATATATTAGCCTCGGACGAAAACAAATTCTTTCAGCGCAAAGCTTGGTCGGACAATATTCCTATTGAATTACTTATTCCAACGAAAGCGCTTGCGCGGCGGCGAGGGCAAGCACTTGTTGACGAAATGACAGAAGAACTTTCAAAGTTTGATCGAGACATCACGCCAAGTATTCAAGGTACGGGCAAAGCTCGAGTGATTTTCGGTGTTTATTACTACGAAGAAGTAACAGATGTAGGAACCGAAGTTGTCACTAAATTCGTGAAAGAGGCCGAATGAAGCCGCAACACGGATTTGCAGCAGCAGATCATTCAACATTAACTGATGTGGCATGCCGTTTTGCTCAGGCGCCACGTCTTATTGCACGTGGCACCCTCAATCAATACAGCTTATCCGTTCAATCGGCCCGATCCGCTCGAGCCTGTACGGTGAACGACCACAACACTTGCTATGTCCCCACTCCTGCTCTGGCCACCAGCGACGCACACGATCGAATCCGGTTGCACAACGGTCAATCTCACAGTTTCTTGCGCCTCATTTTCTGTGATGCTTTGTTCACGCTTTACAAATTGCATAGGATTCACTTTTGAAAAAATACGGAGCCATTCGTCCGCATACCTAGCGTGACCGCCTCGCGGGCGGGGGGGCTGTCAAGAAGTTTTTATTAAACATCGCATATCCCCATTTCTTCATTCAATTACCGCAATGATGTCGTAGCGATGTTCCGCACCACATAGAATTTTAAGGAGTCACAATGAAATCGCTACAACAAACCTTATTACAGATCATATTCGCGGCCACACTCGCGCTTGTAATGAATGTGAGCTACGGCGGCGTCGGCCAAAGCGGTTCTGGCCGATCCTCCTTCGGCTCTATCAGCGCCTTCGGCAGCATCTTCGTCAATGGCATTGAGTACTCAACGTCAACAGCGAACATCATCATCAACGGCACACCCAACCAGCCTGAGAGTGCATTGAAATTGGGCATGGCAGTGCGCGTGGAAGGCAGCATCAATCCTGATGGCCTGACGGGCACAGCGACGATTGTTGAATACATCGGCGATATTGAGGGCACGATTAACGCGCCACCGGTCATCACCGGCACACGCGGCACGTTCCGCATCTACGGGCTGGTGGTGAATACCGATAGCAAAACCATCTACGACAACGTCGCGAACCTGGCTGCACTCGCTGGCGGAGATGTGGTGGAAGTGAGTGGTTTCTTTAACGCCAATGACGGCAGCTATACAGCCACGCGCATTGAGAAAAGGCTGGCGTTCAGAAAGGTTGAACTGCGTGGTTATGTGAGCAACGTGACCGCA
>JANYGV010000040.1 GCA_025359285.1 Burkholderiales bacterium | reverse complement strand
CGATTTTATTTCGCTGATGGGCCCGTCCGGTTCGGGCAAATCGACGCTATTGAATCTTATCGCGGGCATCGACAAACCCGATTCGGGAATACTAAAAATTGCGGGTGAAGACATTACCAAACTGAGCGAAGGCGAATTGGCAGACTGGCGTGCATCGAATATCGGGTTTATTTTCCAGTTCTATAACTTGATGCCGGTGCTCAATGCATTTGAAAATGTGGAGCTGCCGCTGCTGCTGACCAATCTTTCAAAATCACAGCGCCGCGAACGCGTGGAGATGACGCTCGGCATGGTCGGCTTGAGCGACCGCATGGATCACAATCCGAATGAACTATCGGGCGGTCAGCAGCAGCGGGTGGCGATTGCCCGCGCGATTGTCACCGACCCCACGATCTTGGTTTGCGACGAACCGACCGGCGATCTGGATCGTCAATCTGCGACTGACGTGCTCACGATGCTGAAAACGCTCAACACGGAAATGCGCAAGACCATCATCATGGTCACCCACGATGCGCATGCCGCTGAAGCCGCGCGAAGAATGGTGCATCTGGAGAAAGGCGAGCTGATCGATGGCTAGTCAAATCGTCATTGCGCGGGCTCTTGAGGTGGGAGGCGTTTAAAGATGTATTTTCTCAAACTCGTTTTCAAAAATATTTTCCGCGCCAAATTGCGCACGGGCCTGACGATTCTTGGCCTCGTCATTGCCATCGTGGCGTTTGGCTTGCTGCAAACCGTGGTGGGCGCCTGGTATGCCGGTTCAAACTCGGCATCGTCATCGCGCATGATCACGCGCAATGCGGTATCGCTAGTATTCCCGATGCCGATGTCATACCGTGACCGTATCAAGGCAGTTGATGGCGTCCGTGCAATCACGATTTCCAACTGGTTCGGCGGCATCTATAAAGAGCCGAAAAATTTCTTTGCGCAATTTGCGGTGGATTCAGATAATTTTTTTGATCTGTACCCGGAGTTTATTATGCCGCCTGAAGATCTGCTCGCCTTCAAGCGCGATCGACAGGGCGCGGCGGTGGGGCGCAAATTGGCGGATCAATACGGCTGGAAAATTGGTGACACCATTCCCATTCGCGGCACCATTTATCAAGGCAACTGGCAATTCAATATCCGTGCGATTTTCGACGGCAAAGAGGAAAGCACCGTCGTCAAGCAGTTCTACCTGCACTTCGATTATTTGAACGAAGAGATCAAGAAAAAGAACCCGAAGCGCGCCGATCAAACCGGCATTTTTATTGTTGATGTAAATGATGCGTCGCGGATCGCCGATATTGCACGCGCCATCGATGCGGAATTCAAAAATTCACTGGCGGAGACGTTAACCGAAACTGAAAAAGCGTTTCAGCTCAGCTTTGTTGCGCAGTCAGAATCGATCGTCGGCGCGATTCAGGTGGTGTCATTCGTGGTGATTATTATTATTATGGCGGTGGTGGCCAACACCATGGCAATGACGGCGCGCGAACGGCTTTCTGAATACGCAACCTTGAAAGCGCTGGGTTTTTCGCCGGGTTTTGTGGCCGCACTGGTGTTTGGTGAAGCGATGATGCTGTGCTTTATTGGCGCAGGCATCGGAATATTACTCACCTACCCAATTGCAGCCGCATTCGGCAATTCGCCCGCTGGCGCAGCGTTCGCATCATTTAATGTATCGCCCGTCACTCTGGCCTTGCAGGCCGCGTCAGCGCTGGTGGTGGGAGTAGTAGCGTCACTGGTGCCGAGCGTGAAAAGTGCGCGCGTAAAAATTGTGGATGGTCTCAGGCATGTCGGCTAATGTATACGAAATGAGCCGAGGCGCATGAAAATCCCTTTCTCTTATGTTTTCAGAAATCTGTGGACTCGAAAACTCACCACGATTTTAACTGCGGCCGGCATGGGCCTGGTAGTGTTTGTGTTCGCCGCGGTGTTGATGCTGGACGCGGGCCTGAAGAAAACGATGGTCGGCACGGGGAGTTTTGACAACGTCGTGATGATCCGCAAAGGCTCAGAAACTGAAATACAAAGCAGCGTTTCGCGCGACCAAGCATCACTGGTGGAAAGCATGCCGACTATTGCCCGCGGCGCGGATGGCAAGCCAGTGGTATCCAAGGAATCGCTCATCCTGGTGTCGCTCACGAAAAAAGGCCAGGAGCGTGGCTCCAATATCGTCACCCGCGGCATCTCGCCCATCGGTTTGACGATGCGCCCTCAGGCAAAGATTATTCGTGGGCGCTTGTTCCGCGAAGGGGCATCAGAAGTCATTGTCGGGCGCAATGTGAACGAACAATTTGACGGTGCTGAAATTGGCCAGTCGCTTCGTTTCGCCGGCCGCGATTGGTTGATTGTGGGTATTTTTGATGCACAAAAAAGTGCGTTCGATTCCGAAGTGTGGGGCGATGTCGAACAGCTGATGCAATCGTTTCGGCGCGTGTCATTTTCATCAGTAATCGCGAAGCTTTCGCAGAGCGAAGGTTTCGACCAGTTAGCTGCGGATGTCGACGACGATATTCGCCTCAACCTGCAAGTTAAACGCGAGCAAATTTTTTATGAGGATCAATCGCGCGCGCTATCCATGTTCATCACTATTTTAGGCACCGTGTTATCAATCATTTTTTCGCTCGGGGCCATGATCGGCGCGGCGATTACGATGTATTCGGCGGTGGCCACGCGCACCGGAGAAATCGGCACCTTGCGCGCGCTGGGATTTCGCCGCCCATCGATTCTCGCTGCGTTTTTGATCGAATCACTTTTGCTGGCGCTGGTAGGCGGATTCGCCGGCCTTTTCTTTGCCACCTTCCTCCAGGCGATCACCATTTCGACACTCAATATTCAATCGTTCTCTCAGCTGGCATTCAGCTTTGTACTGACGCCAAAAATTATTTTTATCACGATAGTATTTTCGCTACTGATGGGGTTCATTGGCGGATTTCTGCCCGCCATCAAGGCTGCGCGAATGAAAATCGTTGATTCACTCAGGGCGGCTTGAAGCAGATTGTAGCGGCTTAAAACCGCGCGAAATGACGCGCCGAACATTTGTCTCCGCGCGTTCAATTCTGAAACACAAACTCTAAGCGGGACGCGCCATTTCAGCCACTTTCGCACTGAGAGGCGCGCCCTGCCTTGATCTGAAATTTTTTTCGTCTCCAGCACCCTATTTTCGGTGCCCGCCCATGATGTGTCACCACGTGCCCCTCAAAATAATCAGGCGCGACATATTAGTTGACTTAATTTCACACGTTTTGACAAGCCGCCTTTAATTCCAATAGATCACGGTAAAACGTTGAATTAAAACGCTTATTTATAACTTCCTTGCCGTCGTCGTATGATTTTCCCTTACAAACGATGTCATCCTGTGACCTACTTCACACATTAGTGGTGACGATGTCGCTAACCTCCGCCCAGTGATAAATAAAAACGATTTCAACAGACCTTTTAATTGCATCTTTTTTCGACCTTTTTACGAATTCCACTTTTACTTAACTTACCTATCGGACTCCACATGAAAAACCTTAATCTCATTTCAAAAATAACGGTTGTTGCGGCAGCCATTGCGGCAACGATGCCAATGTTGGCGCAGGCTGAATCAGCCACCGTATCAGCAGCAACCGGCGCGCTCACCACCAACGCACGCCTTGATTTTCGTGTAACCATACCAAAAGTATTGTTTTTGCGCGTCGGTACGGGCGGGCTTTATGGTGCCGCGGCCAATACCACCGTTGATTTAATCGATTTCACCGTGCCAGCCGCTAATGTGGGCGACGCGTCTGTCATCAACGCCACCGCAGGCAGTGGCGATCTGGGCAACGGTTCCGTCACCGCACTGCTGCGCAGCAACGCAGGCAACGTAACCTTAACCGCTAACACGGTCGGCGCCTTGGGCAACGGCGCGGGCGACACCATTCCATGGTCACAAATTGCGGTCGCAAGCGCTAACTTGGCCGCGCCTGCGTTTGCAAATACGCTGCCACACACGGTCGCACTACCGGCTGGCGGCGCATCGGCAAATTTTGCACCAGCCGCTACCGCGAAAGTCACTAACGTTGGCTCACAGTGGACCTACACCTACCTAAATGCGGCAACAGTTCCTGCCGGCACCTACGGCGGTGTGGGCGTCAACAATAGTCGGGTTACTTACACCGCATCAGTTTTGTAGTAGATTGCTGGAATGGCAAGCGGGTCGAAAATATAGCAGCGCCCGGTTGGACCAAAACGAAATCGTAGGCAAGGGCGCAACAGCATAGCGTCACAACAAATGCCAGCCGCAGGCTGGCATTTGTTTTTACAGGAGCAAATCGCGGCGTGGAAAATCAAATGCAACATCGGAAAACTGCCGCGTCCAGTATCAATGTCCTGATAGCGTGGTGCGCGCTTATATTGACCAGCGCAGGGTCAGCCAATGCCTGGGTTCTTACCGTCACACCCGGCCCGCGCACGATCGGACTCACCGTCGGTAACAACGTTGCGGCAGGCACCCCGAATATCGTCAGCGTCACCGTGCCTGCGGCAGTGTTGGGCACTGGTGCCGCGCAGGCGATGAGCAGTGACAGCACCCAGGCCAACAGCCCGTTTGATAACTTTACGGTCTGCGTGCCGCCCAATCAGGTCTATGTCGGCGGCTACTTTCGCCAACCGACGACGACGGCCAACACGGCCACATTGTCGGTCACCACGCCCACGACTTTATCGAATGGGACTGAAACCATCCCGTTTACCGAAGTTAGCTGGACAAGTACGTCAATAGGCAATGGTGGCGCGGCCGATATTCCCGCAGGCACGTTCAACGGCGGCAATTTATTTTTGCGCACGATCGCGTCAAATCAATACGTTGAAAACTGCCATACCTTTAATTACGCGAATACGAATTTTGTCGCGGCGGGTATTTATGCAGGACGCGCGACCTACACGCTGGTCGCCCCATGAAGCTGATGTCGCGACGCGTTTGTTTTGCGTTGGTTTCGGCATCGGCAATGACGTTCATTGGCGCAGCGACGACGGGTGCCGCCACCACCACAAAAGCGGCGATTGTCGATGATTCTGCAACGGTCGTGCTGGATGGCGCGCCGGTGATGAACTGGCGCACGATTACGCCCAAAAGCAGAGATAACGCGATTGTTGGGCGCACCCGCGTCAATGTCCGGCTCGCGACCACGCCTTGGATAGGTAAAACGGCCAAAGTTTATATGCTGCTGCCCGCAGAATCAGCCTCATCCATCAAAATTAAATGGCGTAGCCAAGGCCACCTTCTCGAAGGTCAGCTCACTCCTGGCGGGCGTACGCTGGTGTACGCTGGCCCCATCCGCGATGCGCGGCTTGAAGATGTATTTGACATCAATATTGAAGCCGATGGAACAGCGCTTAGCAGCGTGCAGCGCCTGCGCTTTTATTTTGAAATTGACGTGGACTAATTAATCTTAGTTACGCCATCAAAAAAGGAATTTCTCAGATGCACCGCTTCCAGCTGCCACATTTGCCACGATTACAACAAGTGCCTCAATTGCCGCTATTGATTCAGTCGCTGCAAACAGCGTTGAAAACAATTTTGCTACCGTTGCGCATGCGAAATCTTGAATCTCTTTTCATCCTGGCCACGCTTTGTGCCGGGCTAATTCTTGCGTTGCCCACGATCTCATACGCGCAGAGCTTTTCTGCCGTCGTGTCGCCGCCACGATTCGAGCTGACCGTGCAGCCGGGAAAAACGATTCGCCAAGTATTTGAAATTACCCAAGCGTCAAATGACAAAGGCAACTACCGCCTCTACACCAACGATTGGGTCATCGGCGCAGACGGCAATGCCATATTCAGCAACGAGCTCGCACCAAACAGCTGCCGACCATGGGTGAGCATCGAACGACGCGAACTGAGCATCGCAGGCAACGCCAAAATACGATTTCGTTTTGAAATCGCTGCCCCCGCAGATGCGGTCGCAAGCGAATGTCGATTTGCCATCATGATTGAGGGCGCTGAGCAAGTCGTCAAGGCCGCTGGCGCATTAAGTTTCCCCGTGAGTGGCCGCGTGGGCGTGGTGGTGTACGCGGGCGTCGGCGACGCCGCGCCTAAATTGGAAATTACGCAAAACGGGACGCGTGTCAGCGATGGCGTGCTGGTGCCCGTATTAAATATTAAAAATACCGGCAATGCCCACGGCCGTCCGGTTGGTTTTTTGAAAGGCAAGGATCAACAGGGGCAGCAGGTTGATTTCTCACCCGAGCCGTTGCCTATTCTGCCGGGGCAAACCCGTCTGGTCGCCCTGATTCCGCAGCTTGAAGGCGGTGCCGTTGCTAAATTAGCTTACCCGCTAGCCATTACCGGAGCGGTTGAATGGAGTGATGCGCCGGGCAGTAAAAAAACCGATATCGATTTTCGTTTTGAAGGTTCGTTGTCTGGGCAGCTAAGCGCCCCGCCGAAGCAGACTGCGCCATCGCCTTTGCCTACATCGAAGGCTTCGCCAGACGTGAAACAACCGGATGGTCCAAAGCCTGCTGGCTTGCAACCTGCGGCACCAGGGGTTGTGCCGAAATAACATGGGCTCCGCTTTTTTGAGCAATCGGCAATTGCGCTTAAGCGCGTGGCTGCTGATATTTGCGGGCTGTCAAGCAGCAAATGCGCTCGCGCAAACTTCAGGTGCGGCCTCTGCATCGCCTTCTGTTAGTAGTGCAGGCCCCGCATCGACTCCGGTTAGCCTTGCGCCATCCGACGCAAAGGCTTATGTGGACCGAGTTATGGATAGCACGAGCCCACAAGACACGGCATCGGCGGCGACTGACACCTACGACCCCCAAGGCTGGGCGCGCGGCCTGAGCGTGCAATTCACGCGCAATGTACAAACTTCAAACGGTAACAGCGCCTTTCTGCTGGATACGCGCACCGAGACGCAGGGGTTTCAGCTGGATACTTATCTTGAAGCCACCAGCTTTGGAACGCTTTCTTTACAGGCATTAGCTCTCGGCGGAAGTAACGTCAGCGGATTATCCAGCTGGACAATCAGGCAATCTGGCTTGCCCTTCGATAATGGTTGGCGTGCAGACAATGCGCTGGGGACAACGACTTTGCTGATGCCCGAGTTATCACGTCGGAGTAGCCGCATTACCCTGCCGGGGCCACAATTGATTGGCGCATCAACTCAATGGCGACACGCGGAAAACATCAATAACAGCGATCGTTTCACGCTGGGTGCCAGCGTAGGCGAACCTGGCCGCTTCGAAGGGTTCCCCCAATCGAGATTTTCGGGCAGCGGCGGGCGTGTCAGTAACGTGTTTGCGGAGGCGGTTCATGGGCCGTGGGCATTTGCCGCCACCGCAGCTCAAGGTAACAACATCACACCCGAGTCTGGCTTTGGTGTGGTCGACGCGATGGGTTCTGTGAAGCGGACTTCGCCGACCAATTTCTATGTGAGCACGGCTTATGGTGAAAAAGGATACGGTGCGGGAAATTATGGTGTTGCGGGGTATGTTTCGGATGCGGATAGGGCCGCGGGCGGGCGGGGGTTTGGCCTCTCGGGATTGAATACTTCGGGCTTCAGTGCGCAGCTCAGTGCAGTGGGTTCAAAGGTGGATAGCGTTTCGTCCACCGGTATCTACGCCGATGCAAACTGGCAGAATGGCGCACACCGTCACGAAACATCGTTGTTTTATCTGGAGCGCGGGCTGACCTGGATTGATCGTGCGCTGGCCGCCGATTTGCGCGGCGCGGCGTACCGCTACGGCTACAACACCAAGCGCTGGGATATCACCGCGAATGTCGAATCATTCGATAGCATTTCAGGACAAAGCCCGCATGGCTGGTTTTCGAGCGGCGGAATTCGCTATCTGTTGAGCACAAAATTTTCTACCGGCGGCGGCTTTGCGGTTAGGGATTTTGCGGGCAAAAGTAATTCGGGATTTGGTTATTTGCAATGGTTGAACGGATTCGGCACGACCCGAGTACAGCTGGACGCCGCGGCGGGTGCTGCCACACCCAGCAGCCAAGCGCTGACACTGGAGCATTCGTTTTTTACCGAAACTAGCTTGTCGCTGTCAACCACCCTCAGCGCAGAACGATTACAAGCTGACCGACTAGTGTCGACGACCAATGCATCCGACAATGTGATCGGCAGCAATCTGACACTCAACGAGCGCGCGCCGCAACATGCATTCGCCATCGGGCTAAACGGTCGTTACGCGGTCACGGATTCGTTATCGCTGCAAGGTAATTTGCGGGCTCGCCAACTTCGAAACGCGGATGGGCGCGGCAATAACGATTTTACCATTGCGCTCAATATTGGACTCGATTGGCAATTCACTTCCGGCTGGTCTTTTAATATGTCGATTTACGAGAATCGGGGCGTTATCACGGACCCGACTCTGGTCGAAAGCCCGCTGACGACGCCATTAGTGGTACGCAATCGGCCTACTGATCGCGGCATATTTTTAAGCGCGCGCTACAGCATGCGCGCCGGGATGTCTTCAGCGCCACTGGGCGGGCGCGTGGGCGGCGGCGCAGGACGAATCGAGGGCAGCTTATTCCTTGATACGAACGCCAACGATGCGCGCGACGGCAACGAAGCAGGCGCGGCCAATGTCGTTGTCCTGCTCGATGGACGCTACAGCACCCGCACAGATGCCGCTGGCAACTATCAATTTGCAGATGTAGCATCTGGCGCTCATGCATTAACAGTAGTACAAGACGACTTGCCGCTGCCGTGGACGATCAATTCTGAACGCCGTTATCTGGTGAATGTTTCAACGCGCGGCACGGCGCGGGTTGACATCGGCGCTAGGAGAATTCAATAGTGGAATTCAATGGCATGACTGAGTAAGAAAAATCAGCATCAAAATTCCGCGCGTTCAGACCAGCCGCACGCGCACTTGATC
>JANYGV010000016.1 GCA_025359285.1 Burkholderiales bacterium | reverse complement strand
TTTTCGTTCGTGACGATCGCGTCAGCCGCGACCATCATCGGCGCGACGTCTTCGTTGATGCCCCCGCCAAACACGTAAATGCCGGCACGCTTGGCCTCGCGTATGACTGCGTGCGACGCATCGCTGACGTCCGCCAAGTCTTCTTCGTGGACGTTCATCGCCTTTGCGGGGAAGGAGATTAGATATTTCGCCATCGTTTAGTCCTCTGCTGCGAGCTTGGGCGAATATAAAGCCTGACGTGATTTATATCGCATAACCAAAATATAACTGTTGTTCAAGCAACCTAGCACTACGACGATAAAAATCGTACTCAATTAAATTATCGTTTTTATTTATGTGAGACTGTTTACACTTACGGTAAATCCCGCAAACACCATCCACCATCCACCTGGTTTATCTAACATGATGCGGCATGAAATTCGCCACCGCCTCGATGCACTTTCGACTGAGAAAACCGATGTTCAGTGGGTGCGCGTTTTTGTCGTATCTGGCGAATGAACGCCATGTCTCGCCTTTAACGCAGCGGCAGGCGTGGTCTCCCCTGCTGCTTTTGTATGCGGGGGTTTCGTAGATAAATTTGCCGTGGAGGCAGAAAATCGTGCCTCATCTATTACCGCTAGCCTTACCCACGCATCCCTAATCATGTGTCCAGCCGAACTCAGGACATGGGGCCAGCAGATTCAATACCGCGCATCTTCAAGGCCACAAAACGCATCGACCGGGCTGTGCCCTTCAAACAATTCTTCGCCGACCAGCTTTGCGACCAATGATTCTTGCACGACGGGTAACGCGGTGTAGGCGTTGATATAGGTCGGCACGCGAGGCGCATCGTAGAGGTAGTACATCTGGCCAAAAGATACCATCACGGTCGGCACGTCGTGCCAAAACCGCATCAGCGCTTGAAATAATCCGCCATGCAGTTTGGCCCAATCGATATAAATGTGCGCCAACGAGAACATCGATTCTTGCGCGATCAGATACAACACGAGATCCGTATCGGCGGGAGTGGGAGGTGGCTGCGCGGCATTGTAAGAACGCACCTCAAAGCCACGCGCGCGTAAGCCGTCGCTGATGGCCGCAAGCGTTCGCGTCTCGCCTCCCGGCAGCAGCGGGCGAATGCCTTCGGTGATCACGAGGATGCGTTTATGCTTGGCGAGCGTAAGCGGCAGCGTCGATTTCACATCCTTAATGAGCGTAATAGTTTTCTGCGCGGCTTTTTTAGTCGCGGCCAAATTGTCGGTCGATCTAAGGGTTGCGCGGACTTTCTCCAGCGGCGGCAGTAATTCATCAAGCGATTTTTTATGTAATCCCAGCGCCGCCTTCAAGCCCAGGACACGCGTAACCGCCGCTTCTAACCGCTGCTCGCTAAGCCTGCCTTCACGCAAGCCTTTCATCAGCAGGTCGAGATCGCGCTGATCGGGCAAGCCAAACAAAAACATATCGCAACCGCTTTCGATCACGTCGACCACCATTGTTTCGCGATCTGCCCAGCTCGCAAAGCCCGCCATCGGCGTGGCGTCTGACACGATCACTCCATTGAATCCAAGCTCGCCGCGCAATAAATCTTGGTTCAACAATTTGGACACTGAGGCGGGACGAAACGCTTCCAGCGCTGCATCGGGAAATTTTTTCCGCACCCACGACGGGAGCGCAATATGGGCAGACATCACCGACATCACGCCGGTATTTATCATGCTGCGATAAATGAGACCAAAGCTTTTCTCCCACTCGTCGAAGCTGAGCGGATTGATGGTGGTCACTAAATGCTGATCGCGATCATCAAAGCCCTCGCCCGGCCAGTGCTTGGCGGTGGCAGCGACGCCATTTTTTTGCAATGTCCGGATATGTGTGGTGGCCTCGCGAATGATCGTTTCCACGTTCGAGCCGTAGGACCGCGTGCCAACAATAGCGGAGCGGAACTTCGCGTTGATGTCCACCACTGGCGTGTACGACCAGTTGTAACCCATCGCCGCACCTTCACGCGCGAGCACGTCGGCGATGCCTTCGCTCAGCGCCGCGTCATCGCACGCGGCTACCCCAATTTGGTTTAACACCGGAGAAAAGTACGGTTGGCCATAGGCGCCGCCTTCGAGATCGCCCGCAATCAAGAGCGGAATCTCACTCGATTCAATTGCGACGCGTGTCGCTTGCCAAGCCGCGTCCAGATTTGGCCCCATGTAGCGTAAAAGGCCGCCTGGCTGGCGGCTGACGATATCGCGAATGGCGGCGGGGTCATCACGCAGCGACATGGCGCAAAAAATTTGCGCAATTTTCTGCTCCGCGCTGAGCGCATCGCGCGTTTTTTTTACCCATGCAATGTCGTCAACGCAGAGATTAAACGGGGCAAGCGCGAGTTTTTCTATCATGGCAGACTCAATGGGTGACTCGGCAACATATTTACGTCGCAGCTTTTTTTACACGTCGTCGCGCGATGATATCGACCAAACGCGCGTGATAGGCGTGGTCAATCGGATATTTCGCAATGACCACCACGCTTAAGACGCCCAGTATCACCGGGGGGAACGCCATTACTCGTATCAGCCCGTGGAGCGTGTCAGCTGATTGCTTCACTTCCGCGACATAGCCGATCCAATCGAGGCTAAGCCCAACAAATCCCACGCCAACGCCCAGTGCCACTTTTTGCGTAAGCGCAATCATGCCGAACCAAAACCCTTCCGCGCGAATTCGAGTCGTGACTTCACTATATTCGACCGTATCCGGAATCATCGCCCAAAATGTCACCGGAATCGCAGCCGCACCGACGCCTGCAATCGCAAGCAGACCGATCAAACCACCGGTCGTGGTTGGTGCAATCAGCCAAAGCGCCGCCCAAGAAACAATGTTCACGCTGGCACCGGCGATCCACGCTTGCCGCTTTGAGAATTTCTTACCCGCCCACATCCAGACGAGTGTGAACACGGACACCATCAATATATAAACACCCAATCCCGTGCTTACTTTTTCGGGCGCCTCGTAGTTATATTTAAATACATACACCAAGGTTTTGGTGGCAATAGTTGAGCCTATAGAGAACAGCGTAATGGCTAGTGCTAGGCGTTGAAACGCGGTGTTACGCTTGAGCAAATGCCAAATGTCGCGCCATCGAAATATCACCTCGTGCGGATCGGCGACACGCTCCCGTGTGAAGGCCGCTGTCAACATAAACATGGCTGAACCCGCCACCGCATACCCAGCGGCTACGAGCAAAAAACCCAGTTGGCGATCATTGCCGCCAAATTTCGCCACCAGCGGCAGCGTCAGCGCGGCAACGAATAGCGCCCCTAGCGTGGCAAACACCATTCGTGCGGCCGCCAGCTCAGAACGCTCGCGCGAGTCGGCAGTTAATGTCGCCATTAACGAGCCATACGGAATACCGAGCACCGTAAAGGTAGTACGAAAAAGCGTGTGAAAAATAAAGGCAAACCATACCGCCGATGTCGTACCAGGCGTGAGCGGATAGAACAGCAAAATGTAAGTTAAGCCCGTCGGGATCGCCGCCCAAATTAGATACGGTCGATAACGCCCCCAGCGCGTGCGCGTGCGGCTCGCAATTACGCCCATCACGGGATCGGCAAAGCCATCCCAAAACATACTCACTAAATAAATAAGCCCCGCAATGGCGGGATTAATTTTGAGCACATCGGTGTAGTAATACAAAAGGTACAGATTGGTCGTGGTCCAAAAAAGATTGCCGCCGAAATCACCCATACCAAAAGCGATTTTCTGCCATAGCGTCAGAGGTGCGGCTGACGCGGGCGGTGCGTCAGGCTGAGTAAGCAGCGATTTTTCGGAATACGAATTCATAGGAAACAATCATTGTGTCAACACCTTCACTTTTTCTCAAAGCGAAGGTGCCGAGGTAACACTCACGATCTCAAACTAACCCACTAAAATCTATAACCAACACGAATGCCATAGGTGCGCGGAGGCGCTAGAAAAGCATTTGGCCCAGTCAATCCGCCAAGCCCTGCAATCACGTTTTTATTCTCCAAGTTTTTAACGTAGGCTTGCAAAAACCACACGTCTTTGTCCGCGGCGTAGGTGGCGCTTAAATCAGTGCGGGTGTAAGACGGCTGCGAAGTCAGGCTAATGTTAGACGGCTGCAAATAATATTTGTCGGTGTAGAAAATTGACGCGCGTGCCGTAATATCGCCGTTCAACACATACCAGCTGTATTGGTACGCTAGATTGCCGCTCACACGCGGTGATTTCACCAGCCGATTGCCAGTGTAGTTGACGCGCGGATTGGCGTTTGCCGGATCAAAGCTATCGTACTTTGCGTCCAAAAATGCGAGCGACAAATCAAGCCTGCCAATCGGTGTCAGCCAACGGGTCTCGATTTCCGCCCCTGTGATTGCCGCCTTAGCCGCATTTTGGGTCAGTGTAATAAATGAGCCTACCGTGCCGCTCGGCGATGGGCCGCGGTAAGAAACTTGCAAGTCTCTAAAGTCACTTTTGAATAGCGCAACGTTCGTTTGCAGGGTGCCATCTGCATTGCGCGTTTTCGCCCCAATCTCATAGGTAGTGACATTTTCTGGTTTGAATGTATTTTCAAACGTCGCCGTACGCACGCCATCAAAAAAACCTCCGGCTTTGTAGCCCGTTGCCGCTGACGCATACAACAATGTAGATTTGCCCATACTGTAGTCGGCGGCCAGCCGCCAATTTATTTTCGACGATGAGACGCTGGCATCGTTCGGTGCACTGGACGTTGGTGCGACCGGCGTGCCTGATGGCAGCGTAATGGTGGTGGTGTTAATGCCGGTACGCGATAATTGGTCATGGCTTGAACGCAGTCCACCAGTGAGCTTGAGCGCGTCGGTGACCGCAAAGCTGGCTTGGCCAAACAGTGCCGTCGCTTTCGTTCTGACGTCGGGTTGAATAAACCGGAGGCTCGCACGCAGCGCGGCGGGCAGCCCTGGAATACCGTTGACATTGTCTGCTGCCCCCAGCACGTTATTGTTTTCTTCATAGGAATACGCGCCCACCACCCAAGACAGTGGCCCACTAGCGGCCGACGCCAGGCGAAGCTCGTGCGTCACTTGTGCGGGAGCCGTAATTAAAAGGGTCCGTGCCGAATTCGGTGCCGAATAGCTTGATTCGAAACGATTCGATTCGCGCCGTGAACCGATATAGGTCGCCGTTGCGACGCCGAATGTCCAGTTTACTTCTGCACCGTAGCCGTCGTAATCGTTAGCGATACTGGCTTGCTGCGAGGGCAGAGACGTGCGCCCGGCCGTGCCAGATGTTGCCGCCAGCGGAAGCGCTTCGGTAGCGTAGCCTGCGCCGCGCACACGCATTTTATCGGCGCTGAGCAAGATCGAGAAATTCTTATTAGGCTGATAAAGCGCATGCAGACGAGCCGCAACATTGTCCGCATCATCAGCATTCTTGGTAGCGCCCACGGCTGGGTTTTGGGAGCTCGCATAGCCATCATGTTTTTCAGTCGCTAACGCGGCGCGAATCGCAAACGTATCTGTGACCGGTGCATTGATCATCGCCTCGGTGCGCCTTGAGCTGTAGTTGCCGACATCCAGCATCACCGCGCCTTCGAGCTTGTTTTTTGGTTTATTGGTGATCACGTTAATCGCGCCAGCCGTCGAGTTACGACCCCACAATGTGCCTTGAGGGCCGCGCAGTATCTCGATCCGCTCAACATCAAAAAACGCCAATCCTGCCGCATCGGGACGGCCGAGGTAGACGCCATCAAGGTGGAAACCCACGGCGGGATTGCCAATTTCGGTGTTGTTAGCACTGGTAATGCCGCGAACTGTAAATTCGGTTGACGTGCCGTTTGTATTGATGACTACATTGGGGATCAAGCCGTTTAAATCGCGCGCATTTTTAATGCCGGCCTCAGCAATGTCGTCGCCACTAATGCTGGTCACGGCGAGCGGCGTTTTTTGCGCATCTTCAGGACGCTTTTGTGCGGTCACTAAAATGGTCTCAAGCTGCGCCCTCTTGTCTGCGTTTGCCGCCGTAGGCGTCGGCGCGGTCTGTGCGATTGCGACGGTAATCGAATTACCGGCGATGAGTGTGGCGGCGACAGCAAGTGCCAGCCGCGTTACGCGCGCGGTAGAATTTTGCGAACGGGTCGTATTCTGCGATGACATTTTGTTCTCCTCAGCAATTTTTGTTTTAAAAAAGTATTATTTTTTCGTACCGGCTAATTTTTATCGGCTTTGTGTAATTTGCTATGCAATCGAAATGTAATTCATTTACAAATATTCTTCAAGCTCAACCCGCAATACGTTGTTTTTATGCGAATGCAACGAATATCGCTGTTGCGTTGCAACAATTTTGCGTTTTAATGGCGCGTTATTGGTCGCGCAACCAGGTAGGCGAAGCTCAAAAGTGTCAAATATTTTCTAAATGTAATAGAATTACAAAAATAAACTGCTATATGTTGCGAGTTATGTTTTGTGTTGACCGCAATTACGGCACATAAAATTCTTCCTATTGTTAGAAATACTTAAATTTCATGAGCCAGACAGCGTTGTTATTGGCGGATATTGGTGGCACCAACGCGCGTTTTGTGTTGATAAGACCCTCTGGCGAATGGCTTGAGCACAGAAGCCTACCGGTGTCGGCGTTTGATCGATTCGAAGATGCGATTCGCG
>JANYGV010000341.1 GCA_025359285.1 Burkholderiales bacterium | reverse complement strand
TCTCATCTAAAATATTAAATGCCGCATCAGACACATTGCTAAATCTCATGTTGGATCCAGCCATAAAATTAGGCAACTCAACGCCCAAAGCGGATCCATCGGACGACTACGCATTTCAGGTTTTCGATAAGGCAGCCGCGACTGCGGACAAGTCGGCCAGCGATACGTTGAAAGCAAAGGCGCTGCAACTTACCGGCGGTCGCGATTCGCCACCCACCAATGGGTGATCGAAATATTTACGGAGAGCTGGTGGCAGCTGGCAAAGCCGATATTTTTTGACCTATCGCACCAACGCCGCGTTAGCCGTCCGCGAACAGCCCACGTTAAAAAGAGTGGCGCTACCCACATCACTGGCGGTAGGAGCGGACTACTGCTTGACAAAGTTAAAACGCGCGGCGCCTGGTGCGAATAAGTTCGCGGATTATTTACTATCGGATGAGGCGCAGAAGGTTTTTGTGCGCTATGGATTTTCAAAAGCAGGGTCATCCACAACGGGCATTTCAACATCACCGACCGCAGTAGCAAGCGCACCAGCAAGCAACTCAACGACAGCCCAAACCCGAGCGCTGGCGCGGCTCTCGATTGATTTTCCGGGCGAGAAAAAAGACAATTCAGCGTTGATGAGCTGGAAAAATTGCCGCAAAAAAAACGTGTCCATCATGATTCGCGACACAGGTCCTTTTGTTTTAAAGGTGTTCCGGTTTTCGCAATTCTGGAAGCGGCAGGATACGATCTCGACCAACCCAAACGCGGGTCGTATCTCACACAATATGTGCTGTTGACCGCACGCGATGGCTATCGATCTGTGTACTCTATGGGCGAATTTGACCCCAAGTCAAAACGTGAGGCACCGCTGCTGGTGTGGCAGCAAGATGGGGCGCCACTAAAAGCGAAAGAGGGATTTTTTCGGCTGGTGATTCCCGATAATGTTCATACCCCGCGCTGGATTCGGCAGGTGGAATAAAACGTCGTTCAGGCAAGGTTCTTGCGAAGTAGGAATGCAAAGAAATACAAAGAGCGGCCTTGCGCGGCAACGCAGGGAAGCTGCGTTAACATTGTGGATGACATTTAATTTCTCCTTTTTTCGATGGTTTGCCTGCGCCCGAAACGCTAGGTCTGGTATGGCGGGTGCAATGATTTTTACGGTCGCCGCGCGCTCACCTACTATTGTTTTTGCCCAGCCTACTGAGGTGCCGCCATCAGCTGCGCGTTCGCAAATGTTGTTGCTGGCGCCAGCGCTGATGCTGTCTCTATCTGCATCCGCGTCCGCGTCCGAAATAGTGCCCTCGCTGGGCTCACCGCCTTCGACCTCGGCGGCGTCAATTTCATTAAGCGCCTTATCTGAAACCGAATTGCGAAGCTGGTGCG
This sequence comes from Burkholderiales bacterium, assembly GCA_025359285.1. Lineage (GTDB taxonomy): Bacteria > Pseudomonadota > Gammaproteobacteria > Burkholderiales > Usitatibacteraceae > UKL13-2. The sequence continues at coordinate 8,497 of JANYGV010000341.1, read as the reverse complement.
ATCCCGTTACCCGTGTGCTGCCAAAAATCAAGCTGAAACCTTGTATGCGCGCGGGCCTTGCGCCGACGGGCGCGAGGTCCGTCAAAGGACTGCCGATTATGGCGCGCGAAGTGTTATCGCAGCACGAAGGCGTTGCGCCAGTCAACGAGCCCGCCGCGCGGGTGCTGGTCATTGGCGGCATTCATGGCGACGAGCTGACCTCATCAGCCGTTGTGTTTCGCTGGCTCGAATGGATCGAGCAAAACGAAGCGAGACCATATCAGTGGCAGATCGTGCCGATATTAAATCCGGATGGATTGTTAGCCAAACCCGCCACGCGCGTAAACGCGAACGGCGTCGATTTGAATCGCAATTTTCCAACGCCAAATTGGGAAAAAGAAGCACCAAAATATTGGGCTGCAAAAACCGCCAACGATCCGCGTCGCTTCCCTGGCAAAGCCCCGATCTCGGAGCCGGAATCGCGCTGGCTGCATAACGAAATCAAGCGCTTCAAGCCTGATGTGATTGTTTCCATTCACGCGCCGTTTGGCGTGCTCGATTTTGATGGCCCGGTTGATCCGCCCCATAAACTAGGTGCGCTGATTTTGATGCCGGTCGGCATTTATCCTGGCTCACTAGGTAACTATGGCGGAGTGCACAAAGGCGTGCCGGTGGTGACTATTGAACTGCCGCACGCGCTTGATATGCCGAATGAGGCCGAACTCAAAAATATCTGGCGCGACATGCTGACGTGGATTGAAAGTAACGTGGCGCGGAAAAAAACCACCGCAGAGCGCGTTATATCGGGGGTTCGGTAGTTGTCCTTAATAAGGTTAAACCGTTGACGTTACGGTAAGCCGATACACCGCCCCACATTTAAAAACGGCCAGTGAATTTCACTGGCCGTTTTTTATTGATGCTGCTAGACAATGTTACGGTGCAAGATAAGGCTGTAGCAGGTTGTATTTCAAATCCATACGCGAGTAAATATCGGGCGATGACTGCGCGTTGCAGAACGAGCCGCCGCCCAGCAGCCCACCGCGCAGCTGGTAGTTGCCGCTACTGGATTGCGTGAATACCCCGGAACCAGACGAGCCGCCTTCAGTGACGCCAGAACTCCATACGACTTGGTAGTATTTGCCAGTCTTGCCATCAATGCCTGCGGCGTTGTTATTGTTCATGGTGCCGAGCGAAATTTTCTTGATATCGCCAGCCGGATGGTGAATCCCGATAATGCTGGTGTTGTTAGCGATGGTGCCCGCGTTCCAACCGGCGAACAGCGCGCCGCTTGGTGGCGACTGCTTCATTTCCATGAGCGTAATGTCGGAATTAAAATCAGTCACTCGCAGATACGCGCCGCCCGCGAGCGTGGTGTATGCGCCGGAGGATGTTCCGCCGCAGGTGGTCGACTGATAATTCCAAAACGTTTGCAGTGTATTTGCCACAGTGCTGGTGCTGATGCAATGGTTTGCCGAATAGAGATATGGGCGGGTGGTGGTGGTATCAGTGTCGTTTAACAAGGTTGCCGTGCAAAGATACGAGCTACCGCTTTTGGTGAAAATAAGGCGGGTCACCGCGGCGGCAACTGCTTTTGCGGCCGTGTTCGACGAGCAAATCACGTTTACTTCACAAGTGCCCGATCCGGCTTTGGTGGCTTTTAATAAGTCGTTGTCATTGTGCGCGGGGTTTGCGAACAAATGCGACGCGCCAAACACCTCCAGATCAAGTCGGCCGCGATCACGGAACGACTTAAGCTGAATTTCAACGCTGATGGTGTCGCCCAAGACAATCGGCGACCAATATTCACCGTCCTCACTAGCCGCGATATCCGCGCCCAATACCGCAAAAACGCGGTCATTTTCAGCGCTGCCAACGAATCGAAGTGTTGCTCCGCGCGGCACATTGCCGACGCTGAAGCCCAGACGGATGGCTTTGGCATCCGCTGACGTGACATCGAAGCGCGCCACCGCGCCGCCACTGCCGTCGGGCAGCCACATCAGCGCATTGGGGGCGAGGCCTTTGGCAGCAGATTCACTCACGAATGCGGGCAGGCCAATCTGTTGCGCGCGCTCTTGTGGCTGTAGTTCGTCCGACCCTGGGTTGCCGCGTTTTTCGTAGCGGGCGTTATCGATTTTTGCCTGCATGACATCAGCAGCGCTTGGCGCGATCAGACTCACGCGCGAGACCATCTGATCCGGTGTAAAGCCGACAAATCGTTCGGCAGGCAAGGCGCGTTTGTCAATGGGCGCGTAGTAAATCTCGCTGTCGACCGACGTAACAAAATTAGCGGCATTGTTGGATCGTGCCGATACCTCAATCGGTTCGGCACCGATTGCTGATAGCGACAATACTGCAAGCGGAATAGCTATAGTCAACTTACGCATGGCGGGGATATTCCTTCGATTTTGATTAAGGAAGTGGCAAGTGGATCCAAATAGTAAAGCTATGTAAATGCTATCGCGAAAAGCGATACGATCATATTTAGTAGCTATTTGGAGACAGACTGTTGCGGCTGCATGTTAATCACGTTTTTGGCGTGAAACGGTTTTAACCTCATTTAAATATTGCGCGTATCCATTACGTAACGTCAACATAAATTACCGATTTTTTTGCAAAATAAATGTAAATAAGCCGCAACTTATGAAGCTGATACCGAATGCAAAACCCCCGCCCAGCCTTGCTCATGGGCAAGTAGTATAAGTAGAACGCTTATTTGACGGGCATCAGCAGTCAATAATCCCTTGAAACAGCCGCCCAGCTTGGCGTTTCAATTTCGGCTCAAATTTCTACCTGAGTACCCAGCTCGACAACGCGATTGGTCGGGATGCGAAAGTAATCAGATGCTTTTGCGGCCAAATGCGACATCCATACGAACAGTCGTTCGCGCCACAACGCCATGCCGCCACCGGGCGTGGCGATCAGCGTCTCGCGGTTGATAAAAAACGTGGTTTCCATCATGTCAAAACTCATTGATTGCAACCGGCAGTCGGTCAGCATTTTGGGTATATCCGGCTGCTCTTTGAAGCCGTAATGGCCGGTGATTTTCCAGAATCCGTGTTTCAAATCTTCAATCCATACGTAATCTTCTTTCGGCACATACGGAATGTCTTCGTTCACGATTGAGAGAATTACCACGCGCTCATGCAGCACCTTGTTATGCTTCAAATTGTGCAGCATCGCGTTAGGCACACCGTCTGGATTGGTCGTCATAAAAATGCCGGTGCCCGACACTTTATGCGGTGGGCTCATCGAAATGGAATCGACAAATAATTTCAGCGGCATGGCGCTTTCGTTGGTTACGCGCCGCACAATCTGACGTCCGCGATACCAAGTGCTCATGATGGTAAACATGACAACGCCCATGATCACCGGGAACCAGCCGCCATCCGCAAATTTCAGCAAACAGGCGCTCATGAACATAATGTCGTTGCCGACCAAAATAATGGTCAGCGGCACCACTAGCCATTTGTTCCATCGCCATACCCGCGACATCATCACATACAGCAGCAGCGTGGCCATTAGCATGGTCATGGTCACCGCAATACCATAGGCTGCGAGGAGATTATCGGAGGTTTTGAAGGCCACCACCAAGCCGATAATCGTGCCCAACATCAGCCAGTTCACGAACGGCACATAAATCTGGCCCGCTTCTTTATCGTTCGTGTAAATAATCGCAAAACGCGGCAAAAACCCCAGCTGAATCGCCTGTTTGGTCATGCTGTAGGCACCTGAAATGACGGCCTGTGAGGCAATCACAGTGGCCGCGGTGGCGAGGCAGATCATCGGGATCAAGCCCCAGCTCGGCACCATCAGATAAAACGGATTTTTGACGGCTGCCGGATCTGCCAATACCAGCGCACCTTGACCAAAATAATTAATCAGCAGCGCTGGCCACACCATCACGAACCACGCGTAGCGAATCGGTTTGCGGCCAAAATGCCCCATGTCGGCATACAGCGCCTCAGCGCCGGTCACACACAACACGACCGAGCCCAGCACGACAAAAGCGTGAAACTGATGCTCGATCAAAAATTGAAAGCTGTAGTACGGATTAACTGCCGCCAGAACCGATGGGTTTTTGACAACCTGCACAATCCCAAGCGCAAAAATAATGACGAACCATAGCACCATAGTGGGACCAAAAAATTTACCAATGGTGGCCGTGCCGTGCCGCTGAATGTAAAAAAGTGCAATCAGAATGCCAATCACAATTGGCACCACATATTGCTCCAGCGCAGGCGATACGACTTTCAAGCCTTCTACTGCAGACAACACCGACGCTGCCGGCGTAATGATAGCGTCAGCGAAAAACATGGCGGCACCAAAAATGCCAAGTGCGACAACCCACCAACGGCTACGCGAACTAAACGGATAGCAGCGCTGCGCCAGTGCGGTCAGGGCAAGAATTCCTCCCTCGCCTTTATTATCAGCGCGCATCATGAAAATCAAATATTTAACCGTCACCAGCGTCATCAACGACCAAAACACCAGCGACAAAATACCCAGCACCGATGCCTCGGTCAGCGCAATGCCATGATCTGGATTGAACGATTCCTTCAGCGCATAAAGCGGGCTGGTGCCAATATCACCGAAAACAACGCCAATCGCACCAACGGTTAATGCGCCAATTTTTTGATTTGATTTTTGCATGGGATGCCTGGCTGAGCGGAGACGCACGAAACGCGCAAAGCGACGGGCTCAGCAGAATTAAAATTATGGGGATAAGCGAAGCCAACAGATAACTTGCATACGCGGAACGAGAATGCCCTCAATCTATATAAAATATGCAAACCGAAATCAGGATCTGCGGGATCTGGGCGGTGTAAGGCGGTTAGATCGCCATTGAGAAAGTTGTCTTGCACAGTTTTATTTTCTTGCAGATGCGTAGTGTACGGCGAACGAATCTGATGCAACCACTACCAACGCATTGTTTACTAAATTCTACATATCGCGCAAGAGACTATGGTGCGCCGCAACATGATTGTCAACACCCAGCAGTCAGCGAGCCCTTCTTTTAGCACAAAACGACGTTAAAAACGCTATAAAACAACAGGTTATCGTGTTGCACTAACGCCCTTAGCGCAGCATTACATCCGCAAATGAGGTTGACAAATGCTGTCCTGAGTGCGAACATCCGCGTTCTTATTGCACCACGTCGTACGCAACAAGACTCAAGCAAGTTTGGCCAATTAGCTCAGCCGGTTAGAGCGACGGAATCATAATCCGCAGGTCCCCTGTTCGAATCAGGGATTGGCCACCAAGTTATTGAATTGTTGGGCTTTTTTTCGGACTCTACTAATCCGCCGGTTCCCGGCTCATTTTTGGAGACTTAAAATGACACCAGCAAATGTAGCAAAAATCGACTCAGTAACTCCCGGTACTGAAGTTGAACAATTGGGCGAAATAACCCAGTCGTGGAACAACATGACGACTATTGAGACACTCTTGGCCGGTTCAATCGCGTTGATTGAAAAAGGCGTTGAAGACTACTGCGCAGCCGGTAGCGAAGATAAATTATTCGTGCAGGGCATAAGCCTGATCGAAGAGGCCGTCAGGCAGGTTTGCGCAACGCGAGTGTTTTTATATGACGGGATGATTCAAGAATTCCGCGATGGCGAAAAGCAAGCCGCCGAGGCATTGCAGAGCGGCACCCGAGCAGGTAGCGCAGCATGACTGCCCTGCAAAATGCCGCTGCGGGCATCACGGCACGCATTCAATCCATGGCAGAGCGCCCGCATTCGCTCACGGTACGCGATGTCATTAACCGCTATATGGCGGTATATGCGGGCCGTGACGGCACGATCACGTCCCGGCTGAGGGTGTGGCAAGCCCTCATCGGAGATTTCACGCTGGAAAAGCTCGACAACGATTTGATTTATGCCGCGCGTAACGAGCTGGCTTGCCTTCCAGCGCTCAATTACAAGGGCCTCGATCACGATGGGGAGAAAATTTTCAGGGTAAAAAAGCGCAGCGTTGATAAAGCGGCTTCCACGCTGAATCGGCACATCGCAAGCATTAGCAGCGTATTTTCATGGTGCGTGGAGCAACGCTTGTCGCCGCGCGGCTGGGTTAATCCGTGCCGTGGGGTGAAGCAGCTGCGCGAGCCGATGGGGCGGGTGCGGTTTCTTGATGATGAGGAACGAAGGCGTCTGCTAGACGCGTGCAAACCGTCTCAATACCCCCGTCTTTATGCGTTGGTGTTGACGGCGTTGCTCACTGGCGCACGACGCGGTGAACTTGCCGCGCTCAAGTGGGGTGATGTGGACCTCGATAATGCGGTAGCACGCCTAGGACGCACTAAAAACGGCGAACGGCGAACGCTGGTGCTTCTGCCCCAAGTGATTGCCGTACTTCGCCCCTTTGTGTCCTCTGACGCTAACCGATACGTGTTTGGTTCCGTGAAAACGCGCTATCAGACACCGGCTAGCATCGATACTGCCTGGCGACACGCGCTTAAGCGCTCAGAAGTGAAAAATTTCCGGTTTCACGACCTTCGCCATTGCTGCGCTAGTTATCTTGCGCAAGCGGGCGTGCCCTTGAACGTGATTGCGGAAGTGCTGGGCCATAAGCGGCTCGACATGACGCAGCGCTATGCACATTTAACGGTTCAGACAAAGGCGACGGCGATGCAGACTGCGCTGGGAGGAATTGGACTTTGAAGACTGCGATACATCGCCGCCCGCGATTTTCTAAAGCGCAGGTTGACGAGCTACTTGGTATTGGTTCAATAGCGAATCCATCAGAAGATGGGCCGCTTAAACTTTGCGGCGTAATGTGGAATTCACCCGCATCGCTGATCGCGTCTTCGCCGCGCCTAAATCATGGCCAATCATATGAAGGTTTTTTTAAGTCTCTACAAAAATGGGCTAAGCCGTACTTTCAAGAATGCTATCGCATGCGCGTTCAAGCATTTGACGGCTCGTTACTTGAACGTCGATACGAACGCTACTTTTACGTGCTTAGAGATTGGCTGCCTTGGTGGAAACCAGATGGGATGGGGATGGATTACGGTTTCCCGTGGATATCAATTGGACTCGATCCAACAAAAAAATCAGCTCACCTATACACGGAGGAATGCGATGATCTTTTCATAGATGGATTTTTCAATACTCGATTGGCGTGTAAATTGTATTTTGATGCAGACTATAAGCGGCAGCTTCCGCCTCCTCCCGTTTTGCGCTGGCTGAGGGAGGGCCTTTCTGGGATTGAAAATGGGGAAAGCGCTGACGAAAGTTTCGGTATCGTCAAAAAGCCCGACCGTAAAAAAAACGTGCCCGATCCGGCCCGTAAGCGTGAGCGAGACTTAGGATACGGCCGGAGAATGGCGTTACTCACTGATCTGGGGCTTACTATCAGTGCCGCAGCCGAGATAGTGGTATCGCAAGACGATAATTATGCTCGGCATTTTGGAGAACCTGAACATGCAAGCAAAATTGATGCGGATTCAATTGCTAAGTATTGGAAAACCGACTGGAAAACGCGTTTTGAAGAGGAATTCAAAGCGGAATTTTTAAATAACCCCACATACATCGCAATGCGCGACGCGGGAGAAATAACGTTCTATCGCGCAGATAGTAGTGACGATTTTTTCAATGCAGATGACTCCTGCGACCTTTTTGGCCCGATTTGCGGCGCTTTCACCTGTCGCGACCTATGTTTTCCCAGCGCTACACTAAAACTACGCAAGATGCAAGGATTGAGCGTTAAAGTTAAATAACTGCATAAACCCGCCGGTTCCGCGAAAGTTCGCAAATCGGCAAATGTTATCGCTTCAAGTTGTTGTGAAGCGCTAAAGGAGGCCGATAGGCGTCCGGAAGCGCCCAGCAGTTCAATAACTTGGAGCGACATATGAAACCAGAATTAAAACCCCAAACCTCGCCCGTTCAGGGCAAACAATACCGCCCTATCTTGGGCGAATACTACCCACTAGAAACGCTTTGGGCAGAAGACGCACCGCAACCAATTTTTACAAGCGAAGGGGCCGCGAGCTGGTTTCTTCGGAGCAATAAAGTCGCACTCGCTGAAGCGCGCGCAACCGCAATTCACACGGGGCGCATATGGGTCCATACCGAGCGCTTCGCTGCCGTGGCTGAGTCCGTAGCGCTGCACAATGCCGCTTCTCGTGCAGGATGCGTGGCTGCATGAGCAGGGCGAACAATCGCCCTTCGAACAGGTGGGAACATTTTCGAAGTAGAACGATTTTGCAGCTAGAAATTTTTGAGCGCGAAGGCGTGCTTGATGCGCCGATGGTGCAGAAAATTCGCGATGTGCTGTATGAAGTACATGACGAATCCCGCCCTTTGCGCCTCAATAAAATCATGCGCGGGGACTTGCTTACAGACCGCAATTTAAAGGCCGCACCATGACCGGCGCGGTCTGGGGCATGTACCCGCTTTGGTCTGCGCCGCTTATAAAAATGCGTCGTGAAGGCCTGATCCCTAAAAACCCTATTGTCATCACGATGGACGTTTTACAGCCGTCTGGCAATTTTGTCGAGATTGGCGTTCCTGACGGGTTT
>JANYGV010000334.1 GCA_025359285.1 Burkholderiales bacterium | reverse complement strand
ATTTGTTTTTGGATTTTCGGTTGCGCAACTTGGCCACGCCGAGGAGGGAAAAGCGAATCCCGTTTTGCAAAAAATTGCCGCTGAAATTTCTGCCAAGCGCATCGAAGCCACCATCCGCAAACTGGTCACGTTTGGCACCCGAAATTCATTGTCTGATACCAAAAGCGAGACGCGAGGAATTGGTGCCGCGCGGCGCTGGATCAAATCCGAGCTCGACCGGTGTGCGAAGGAAAACGGCGGGCGCATGAAGGTAGAATTTGATGAAAACATCGCGCAGCAGGCCGTGCGCATTCCGCAGCCGACCGCGATTGTCAATGTGGTGGCGACCTTGCCGGGCACGCAAGCGGAGAGTAAAGATCGGCTCTATGTGGTGTCGGGTCACTACGATTCCATGCCGTCCAGCCCGATTGATGGTGAAAGCGATGCGCCCGGTGCCAACGATGATGCCTCCGGCACGGCTGCAGTCATGGAGCTTGCTTGTGTGATGTCGAAATATGAGTTCGATGCGACGCTGGTTTTCATGACGGTGGCGGGCGAAGAGCAGGGCCTGGTCGGCGCAACGTTTTGGGCCAAGGCCGCGAAAGCCAAAGGGCTCAATGTTGCGGGCATGATTACCAACGACATTATTGGCAACACCAAAGGTTCAGACGGCACCGTGATTCGCGACCACGTGCGGATGTTCGCCGAGGGCGTGACGCCGAGTAAAGAAATGTCCGATGACACCATCACGCTATTGCGCAGCGGGGGCGAAAATGATTTCCCGACGCGCCAGCTAGCGAGGTTCATCAAAGCCAACGCCGAGCGCAATTTGACCGATATTAAAGTCAACATGATCTATCGCCGCGACCGCTATTTGCGCGGTGGTGACCACAGCCCGTTTTTAGATGCAGGCTATGCTGCAGTGCGCATGACTGAGCCAATGGAAGACTTCCGCCATCAACATCAGACACCTAGAGTCGAAAACGGCGTACAGCTCGGTGATTTGCCAGAATTTGTGGATTACGATTACGTCGCCAAAGTCACCCGCGTCAACGCTGTCGCACTCGCCGCGCTCGCCAGCGGTCCCGCCGCGCCACGCGAAGTGCAGATGGAAACCCTGACGCTGGAAAACGATTCAACGCTGCGCTGGAAGGCCAATACCGAACCCGACATCGCCGGCTATCGAATCGTCTGGCGCGATACCACGGCACCGTTTTGGCAGCAAAGCAAAGACGTCGGCAACGTCACCCGCGCCACGGTCAAAGGCGTGTCGAAGGACAACGTTTTTTTCGGCGTCGAAGCCTACGACAAAGATGGAAATTCCAGCGTGGTGACCTATCCGGTGCCGTATAGATTACGGTGAAAAGTTGGGTAAACACTAGGCGGGGCGGACGGTTTGAAGCATAAATGCTCCAAAACCAGCGCCAATACTAGAGTTTCGCTAGCCGATCTGACAACACGTCCAAATAGCTTGCCAAGTGATGCAGGTTCACGTGATCGCCGCCGTCGATTTCGATTAGCTCGACTTTTGGGGATAGCGCTTTGAGTCTTTCAGCTTGGCTGATGTTAATCAGCGCGTCTATTTTTCCGTGTACGATCGTGACGGGATTCTTAATGTTTGGAAGCCATTCATTGGTGGCGAATGTGTAGCGCATCAATGCGGCGGGAAGCCATGGATAGTATTCTTCGCGCATCGCATTCAAGCTGTAAAACGGCGATACCAACGCGGTCCAATCGGCATTCACTTCGGTTGAAAGTTTTGCGGCAAGCGTGGTGCCCAGTGATCGACCGAAGATGACTCGCTTCTTGCCTTCGTATTGCGGCGCGATGAAATTCCACGCGGCCAACACATCAGCGTGCAGCTGTGCTTCGCTCACAATGTGTCCAGTGCTCTTACCAAACCCGCGGTAGTCGATCATGAACAGATCGTAATTATTGCGGCGATAAAATTCGGTATCGAGCACCCACGTGGCGAGATTGCCCGCGTTGCCGTGGAGAAAAAACACCACGCCTTTGGGATTCGGCAGTTTGAATTGCAGCGCCGACAGCGTCGCGCCTTGGACTGGAACGCTGACTTCTTTTACATCGGGAACGGTGAATGAATACGAAGCCGGCAACACCGTCGGCTGGAATATTAGCCTGTCCTGGCCCCAATAGAAAAGAGCCGCGACGCCCGCGTAGCCCAACACGCCCAGCATCGCAAGCGTAGAGACAAATCCGGTGACAGATTTAAGCGGGTAACGCAGCATCACAAATTAACGGATTAGCGTCCGCCCAGGAAGTCACCCTTGCCGATTTCGACGCCGTTATGGCGAAGAATGGCGTAGGCCGTGGTCAGGTGAAAATAGAAATTCGGCAGCGCCATATGCAGCAAATAGGCTTGGCCTTTGAAGGTCACTGGATTGCCCGCAATCGTGAGGCTGATGTCGCGGTCTTCTTGTCCGTCAATTTGCGCGGGAGCGATTGAGGCGACAAAGGCGATGGTCTTATCGATGCGCGCCTGAAAATCGGCAAACGTCATTTCGTTGTCTTCGTATTTTGGGATTTCTATGCCTGCCAAACGCGCGCAACAGCCTTTTGC
>JANYGV010000307.1 GCA_025359285.1 Burkholderiales bacterium | reverse complement strand
TCCTAGTGACAGCGACACAATCGGTTGCGAAAAATCTTTTTCGTCGCGGTCTTGATGCAGCCCCATTTGCGCGCCGGGCAGATAACGATTGATGAGACAGGCGTCGGGCAAAAAACGGGGGTAGCCCGCTTGTTGCGCGAGGCGCATCGCGGTTTCCAGCAAGATAGGCGGCATGGCAGGCCACGGCTGCGCGGTCACGGGATCAATCGACGAATACCTATAACCATGGGTGCCGCTCACCCAACCGAGGCTTCCGCAATTGGTCATCGCAACTGACATTTGCCTTCCGCCAGGTGTCTGCATATGGCGAAACGGCGCGGCGGCGACGACTGTGTTGATGGCGTCAGATATTTTTGTGGGATCGAACGCGTTGCGCAACAGCGACAGGCCCTCGGGAAATTGCGGCAACCGCGGTAACCCAGAAGGCGTTAGCTGGTCGCCGTCAACGCCACTCTCAGAAATATTTTTTGCGACAGCGTCGGCAGGAATCTCGACCGGAAACAGCGACGGCTGGCTGAAAACGGCCTTCATGCGGTCACTTTCAAGCTGGCCCACAAATGCGCGGCAACCAGCGAACGGTAGGGCGCATATTGCGCCAGCAGGGCCTCTGCCGCCTTCACGGTTGGTGCAACATCGCGGTGATTTATTTTAGCCAAGGCGTTACGAACCGCCACGTCGCCATGCAGTGAACAGTCTGCATATCCGAAACCGCGCATCAAGGTGTAATGCGCTGTCCAGGGGCCAATTCCCTTTACCTCCAGCAGCGCGCGCGCTATGCAAATCGCTTCGTGTCCGGTCTGTTGCCACTCATCCAACGGCAGTGTCCCGTGTAGAACCAGGCGCGACACCGTCAGCAGGGTTTCAGCTTTTGCACGCGAAAATTTGTGCGCGCCGAGCTGATCAGTGCTCAGTTTGGATACCAACGTTGCGTCCGGGTAGCACATTAGCCCGCTTGCATTTGGGTGCGGATCGGAAGCGTTGGCGAGTCTGATAAGCGAATGACGTAACTGAACAGCAAAGCGCACATTGATTTGCTGGCCAATAACTGCCCACGTGAGCGCTTCAAATGGCGTGGCTGCTTGCGGGATTCGAAGCCCTTTTTGGCGACCTATTAGCGCGCCCAGCAATTTATCGCCTTTAAGCTTTCGCTCGAACGACTCCACTTCAATGACAAGGCCCAGCAGCCCTTTTGCGATGCGCTGCGCGTTTGGCAACGATAAAAGTTGATTGCCGGTTTCAAACGTGCAGTGCGCAAGCAGTGGACCTAATTTAATCTGGATCAGCGTCGCATGGCCGTTAATGATTATCGCTTTTGTAATGCTGTTGGCGGTGATACGTTCTGCCAGCTGTTCGGGATCACGCGCATGGAAATTGAGAATCTCCTGCGCCCGATAATTTTTCGGCAGATCAAGACTGAACGAGATGAGGGCAGGCTTGGGTTGTTTCAATTGGGTATTTCTTCAGATTCGCGGCGCAGTAATTCGGCCTTGCGCTCAACGCCCCAACGATAGCCAGATAGCTCGCCGGATTGTCGCACCACGCGGTGACAGGGAATGAGCACCGCAATGGCGTTGCTTGCACATGCGCTGGCTACCGCGCGAATGGCTTTGGGCTTGCCGATCTTTGCTGCCACTTGGCTATAACTAAGGGTCTTTCCTGCTGGAATATCTCGTAGTGCTTTCCATACTTGCTGCTGGAATACCGTGCCGTGAATATCGAGCGGCAAGTCATGCAGATTTTTGTGCCGCTCGCCGGAATGATCAGCTGATTGATCAAGATATTTTAGGATTCTGGACAGCCATGTCTTAAAAGTTTTGTCGGCGGCTACAAACAGGGCACGCGGGAATCGTTCGTACAATTGTTGGGTAAGGCCGTCGGCATGGTCGCCGAACTCGATGCTGCATACGCCCTGCAGAGTCGCTGCCACCATCATTAACCCCAATGAACAAGGCACCAGCGCATAGCGAATTTCCTCGTTCACGCCGCCTCTCTTGTATTGTTTTGGGGTCATTCCCAATATCGCCGTTGAGCTGGCGTAGAACCGACCGGCTGAATTAAAACCCGCTGCGTAAATCGCCCCGGTCACCGTATCGTTTTTGGAAAGCGCATCCCTCACGCGGCTTTGTTGAATCGCTTTCTGATATTCCTTGGGTGTCACGCCAGTCACGGATTTAAATATGCGATGAAAGTGGTGCGGGCTTAGTTGAGACACGCTGGCCAGTTCGTTCAGCGATAGATTTTCGGCACTTTGCTTGATGCGTTCACATGCGGCATAAACGGTATCGTTGCGGTGATGTTCGAGCGAGATACCGTCTGGGTTACAGCGCTTGCAGGCCCGAAAGCCGGCCACTTTTGCATCGCCCGTGGTGTCAAAAAACAACACATTGATTCGTTTGGCCGTGCGTGACGGACACGAGGCGCGGCAATACACGCCCGTAGTTTTAACCGCATAAACAAACTCGCCGTCGAATGTTTTATCGCGGCTCAGCACCGCGTCCCAACGTGAAATCGCAAGAGCGGTGTCGGTCGCCGTGGTTTGGGCGGCGGCATTGTCCGTGTCAGTGCCAGCCCCGCAGTTCGCGTGAATGCGGCCAGAATTGTCTAAGCGTTTATTTGAAAAATTCATGATGGTGAGCCCAGTTTGATCTTGAGGATTTCATTGTTCACGGGTACACCACCCTAAACACTCCGATCCTTGCGGTCAAATTTCCTCCGCTAGTTTTTTCCATTACCGCGCGTGCCTATGTTTAAATTGATAAAATTTATAATACTGACAGCTCCCACATTTTAGAACTGATTGCCATGCCGCACGATCATTCGTCTCCTACCCACGATCATCACGGTCATCATGACCACCAGCACAGCGGTGATCACGCTCATGATGCTGATCATGGCGGTCAGCATCATCATCACCTGCCCGACTCCAACCGGGCGTTTGCGATTGGTGTGTCGCTCAACATCACGTTTGTACTGATCGAGCTGGGTTTCGGCTGGTGGACCAATTCACTCGCGCTGCTGGCAGACGCGGGCCATAATTTTGGCGACGTAGTTGGGCTGTTGCTGGCATGGGGGGCAACACGGCTTGCGCTCAAGGCTCCGTCGGCGCGTTTTACATACGGCTTGGGCTCCACCACGATCCTGGCCGCAGTTGCCAACGCTACGCTGCTGCTGGTGGCGACGGGCGCGATTATGCTTGAAGCGGTACAGCGTTTATACAGCGCCAGCCATGCCGAGCCAGTGGCGGCTTCTGTCGTGATTGCGGTGGCGCTTGCAGGCGTGGTTGTAAACGGGGCCACGGCGATGTTATTCATGCGTGGCCGTGAACATGACCTCAATCTCAAGGGCGCATACCTGCACATGGCAGCGGATGCCGCGGTGTCGCTCGGGGTGGCGGTGGCAGCAGGGATTATTCTGGTTACCAACTGGATGTGGCTGGATCCGGTGATGAGCATTGTGATCGCGCTCGTGATTGTGTGGAGCACTTGGTTTTTAATGCGTGAATCGCTGCAGTTAGCGCTACAGGCGGTGCCGAGCGGCATCGATGTGGAGGCGGTCAAAAAACATTTGGCTTCGCTGCCCGGCGTAGATGAGGTTCACGATCTACATATATGGGCGATCAGCACCACGCAGAGCGCGCTCACGGTGCATTTGGTGATGCCACAAGGGCATCCAGGCGATGCATTTTTTGCAGATTTGGCCGACCAATTGCAATCACGATTTCGCATCGGCCATCCCACCATTCAGATTGAAACGGGTTTGCCGATCGTGCCGTGCCGGTTCGCGCCCAGTCACGTTCTGTAAAAAATTGGCATTAAAAACCTGAATTGAAATAGTTGTCGTAGGCAGCGCCGGTATTCAAAGTCGTTTACAGGCGGGCGTTGTGGCCTAAAAATGCTTGAAAATGCGCGCCAGTGCTAGGGTTTGTTTTTTTAATTTTCGATCAACACCAACACCAACACCATCATCATCAACCAGAACAAAAAGTATTTTGGGTAATTGTCGTCCTGGCCAAGCTCGCTTGCGTTGGTTGGCGGTGGAGGTTTAGATCTAAAGCGCGGCACAAGATTTTTAATCGGAGGGCGTCAAAATGTATAAAAAATTAAATGGATGGATAAAGTTGGTATGGGGCGGTGTTTTGCTGTTGGCATTGCAAGCGCCTTCATTTAGTCAAACCGCAGAAATTACGTTCTATGAATATGCTGGTTTTGGCGGACGCTCGCTGACCTTGCGCGGCTACACGCCCAATTTTGGAGATATCGGATTTAACGATAAGGCGGCCTCTATTGTCGTGCGTTCAGGCACTTGGCAGCTATGTAACGATGCCAACTTTGGCGGTGCCTGTGTCACGCTTTCGCGCGGCGAATATCGCACCCTGGATAGTCGCATTGATGGTCAATTGTCATCAGCCCGCGAGGTCGGCACCTATGGAAACGAGACCGGTAATTACGGCAACTATCGGCGCGGCTCCGTTGAAATTTTTGACCGCACCGATTTTCAAGGCACGTCTATTTTGCTGGATCGTGATTCGGGTAATTTTTCGAACAACGGTTTCAACGACCGGGTGCGCTCGATCATTGTCCACGACGGCACTTGGACGCTGTGTACAGATCAAGGCTTCGGCGGCAATTGCCGCACCTATTCGCGCGGTCGTTATGCAAACTTGGGGCGCGGCGCAAGCGGCGAAATTTCATCGGCACGTATCAGCGGCGGTGATGCGGATGCGCCCTATG
>JANYGV010000301.1 GCA_025359285.1 Burkholderiales bacterium | reverse complement strand
AGATCGGCGCGCTCGGTGACGGTGGTGAGCCAGCGACCCACTTGATTGATGTATTCTTGCGCGCGGTCGTTATTGAGCAGCTTGCCGCCTTCGAGCAGCGTAACGGCAAGCTCGTCACCGACCTCAATTTCGCGCGCCTCGCTTACCTGAGCGTTTATTTCCGCGGCGTTTGCATTTACAACGACCAGATTGCCGATATCAACGACGATCAAGGCCCACAAGGACGCAATGACGAGCCGCACCATGACCGCGTAGCAGTTGCCCGCGCTGTCGGCTTGCCACCCGTTATGTTGCTGCCAATGATGCTGCCACCGTTTATGCCACGTCATCTATATCACTTTTTTATGCCACTTCATTTATTCGAATTGCCTCCAGCGTCCACATAGGCCACGCCAGTCTGGGCTAATTTTGCATTCTGTGCGAATTCTTCTGCATCACTGCGGGATACCGAATAGAGTTTTAATTTTTGCAATTCTTCGGAATTTGATTTAGCCGCGTTGGCACCATCGTCGCCCAGGCCGCGAATGCCGATGGTCGCGGTGCGCGTACGGTTGGCTGCGCTGCTGCCGGTGCTGGCGCGTGAGCGGTCTGAGCTTAATACGGCCGTAAACCAGCTTAGAAATCCGCCGGTGGGCTTGGGGCTGGCTTCAACAATGGTGATTTGGGATTTGATGTGTCCGGCGGGAATCCAGCCTTCGTTGCCCGAAGTCTTGACGCGTACCCAGCCGGATTGGCGTTGAATCACCACCACATCGGCATCAGCCAGCAAGGATGTAATGCGTTTGGCGCCAGCACTGGGGCTCTCGCGCAAATCCGTTTGACGATTGGTGGTCGTGTTCTCGTCCGCATAGCCTGGCGCTGCGTGAAGAGCCATAAAAAGAAAAAAAACCAATAAGGTCATGCTGAATCGGATGATGGCGCTCATGTTACTTCCTTCTTTTTTAATTATTTATATACTTAAAAACATGTTTAGTGCAGTAAACCAGCGCAGCAAACTAAAAAGTGACACCTAATGAAGCTATATAAAGGCAACAGCTTTTACAGATATTTACATATTATCGTGCAAAAATTCTTTAAATTCTGTGACTGACAGCACATAGAAAGCAAAAGATAGATGGATATTATTTTGTAAAGTTAGGTAGTATCTCAATCGTTAAAAGTAGACATAAGTCAAACGTAAATAAAATTGTTATAAAGGGGTTTTAAATGAAACGTATCGTTCCCGCATCCGCTGCATCCGTCCTGCTCGTGGTTTTGCTGGCAGGCTGCCAAATCGCATCTTCGCCGCCGGCGGCAGACACGAAAGCTGCGACCGCCAACACAACTTCAACCAAATCAGCCCCTGCCGCGGGTGGCGGCGCGGCAACGGGTGCAGCTAATGCGCTCGGCGCGCTTAGCGGTGCCTTGGGTAGTTTGGGTAACGCGGTTCCAGGTGCAGGCGCTCTTGGTGGTGACAAGGGCAGCAACATCATCGGCGCGGTGAGCGATCTGGCCAAAGCGGGCAGCATTACCGATGGAGAAGTCAGGCTGATGGCATCCAATTTTGCCAAACAATCTGACGGCGAAAACAAGGTAGCTGCGCCTTCCAGCATCTATGCCAAACGCCTGACCAAACTCACCAGCAAACTGGTCACCTATGACGGCATGAAACTAGATTACAAAGTCTATATGTCTGATACCGTAAACGCCTTTGCGATGGCAGACGGCACCGTGCGCGTGTATTCAGGTCTGATGGATTTGATGAGCGACGATGAGCTTCGCTTTGTACTGGGCCACGAAATCGGCCACGTGAAATTGGGCCATAGCGCATCGTCAATCAAGACAGCGTACCAATCCTCAGCCCTCGTCAAAGGGGTATCGGCGGCTGCGGCAAACAGCAAGACCGGATCAGCCGTGATGAACCTTGGCGGCGATCAGCTCAAGGGGGTTTTTCAGAAAGCGCTGACTGCAGCGCATTCGCGCGGTCAGGAATCTGATTCTGACGCTTACTCGGTAAAGTTCATGAAGGCCAACAAGATTCCAACCAAGGCAGCCGCCAGCGCATTGCTGAAACTCGCTAAGGGCGGATCGGGCGGCACCAGCTTCCTGTCCACGCATCCAGATCCAGCGGAGCGTGCCGCAGCAGTGGAAAAGCTGGCTGCGAACTAACAAGCAGGCTGCACAAATAAAAACCCCTGCGATTTTGCAGGGGTTTTTTTATTTGTTGTGAGCATGCATTAGCTGATCGACGGCGCAAGTGCATAACCTTTGATTTTATCCAGTATAAAATTTCGTACGTGCGGCGGCAGTGGTTGGGACGCAAGCGCAAACTTCGCGCCAATTCCGTCAGGATCAAACACCCCATCGGCAATAAAAATCGCGCTCATCGCACGCCCCGGTTTATCTTCCGGCGAATCCACGCCTTCGTGATTGTAGCCACGATCATGCGACCAGCGCAGTGCGCGTTGATGATCGGCCTTGGCATAGCAAAGCTGAAAACCCTGCACGGCACCCGCAGAGTTTTACCAAACATAAAGATCAAAAAAATCATCGTGAAACCAGCGCCGGTAGCTGCCCGCATCGTATTGCGTAAGATTGGTCACTTCACTCAGCATTTGCGATCTCCCCGACAGTTCAGCTTTGGCCTGATTCAAGCGTTCGTTCTCACGCGTATGTTCTCACGCGTATGTTCTCACGCGTTCATACGCGCCAGCATCGCGAGCATTTTATCGGGATCATCCGCTTTAAGAATTTTTGCGGCAGCAGGCTCAATATCGGGCAAATTGGACATCAGCACGCGCTGCTTTACCGTTAATAAATTGGCGGGATGCATGGAAAATTCGCGCAGACCAAATCCCAGCAAAAGCCGCGTCAGCTCTACGTCTCCGGCCATTTCGCCGCACACCGTGACGGGTACGCCCGCCGCATTGGCCTGGCGAATCACACTCGAAATTAATAGCAAAATGGCGGGATGCAGCGGGTCGTACAAATGGGCCACCGTGTCGTCGGTGCGATCAATGGCCAGCGTGTATTGAATCAGATCATTGGTGCCAATCGACACGAAATCGAGTGTCTTCAAAAACATCGGCAACGCAATCGCCGCAGCGGGAATTTCAATCATGCCGCCGACTTGAATTTTGTCGTTGAATTTTTTACCTTCCGCGCGCAATTGCTCTTTGGCGGTGTCCAGCGCGGCGATGGTTTGCTTGAGC
>JANYGV010000267.1 GCA_025359285.1 Burkholderiales bacterium | reverse complement strand
AGCCGATTGCGCGCGCGCTATTGAGTCGGCACTACAGTTTCTGGGTCAGCCCAAACCGCCGCCCGCGGCATCAATCAGCGCCTTGCTGAATGCCGCGGTCAGAAACTGGAACGTGAGCGCGATTCCGCAAAAGCGAACAATCGCGATCGGCTGATGTCCCAATGTCGTCACATATTGGCAAAGAAAATGTCTTACTGTTCGCTCATTTGCTGCATTTTGTCGCGCAAACTCCGCATTTCACCGGCTTAAATTTTCGTGCTGTGAATCCATTTCTGCATTTCGTCGCATCTTAGCTGTGTTGCGTCAACCAATTCGGCAGACTGCAACTATTGCTCGTGCTGTCTTTTCTTAATTCCTCCAATCTACGCGAACCGCCATGTCCATTGAAAATACGATGTTAATCAAGCGCAACCCAAGACCACGCCGTGGCTGGGTGAAGTTTACGCTGGCTGCGATTACCCTTGCGCTGGTGGCGGGATCATTGGTCGCATGGCGAGCGAGCTCGGCCAAAAAAGAAGAAAAAAAGTCGGACGCCGATAAGACCTTTGAATTTGCCAAAAACGACATCGCGGTCGTTTCTGCACAAAATCTCGGTCTGGTTATTCCGGTATCGGGATCGGTTCGCCCGGTGGTGCAGGCGCTGGTGAAGTCAAAGGTGGCGGGCGAAGTATCGAAAGTCTATGTGCGTGAAGGTGAGCGCGTGGTGGCAGGTCAGGTGCTGGTTTCAATCGATACGGCTGACCTAAAAGCGCGCCATGACGCCCAGCAAGCCATGGTCGCCGAGACCAAGGCCAGGCTGGACTTGGCGGGTAAAAACGAAGCAAATAACCGCACGCTGCTCGCGAAAAACTTCATTTCACAAAACGCGTTTGATGGGGTCGCCAACAGTATGCAAATTGCGCAGGCAAATCATCAATCGACGTTGGCACAGGCGGCGATTACCCAGCGGGCGCTGGCAGATGCGCAAATCAGGGCGCCCTTTGCGGGTATTGTCGCCAAACGTGCGGTCAATATTGGCGAAAAAATTAGTGCGGATTCCCCGGTCATGCACATTGTTGATTTATCGCGAATGGAGCTGGAAGCGCCCGTGCCGGTCGGTGATATTCCCAGCATCCAGGTGGGCCAAGAAATCGCGTTCAAAGTCGATGGATTTCAGGACCGCGCCTTCAAAGGCAAAGTCGAGCGCATTAACCCGACGGCAGAAGCCGGCTCGCGTTCCATTTCTATTTTTGTCACGCTGCGTAACGACGATGGCGCGCTCAAAGGTGGCATGTTTGCTAACGGCACACTGGCGGCTGTGAGCCGCACGGCGGTGACGTCGTTGCCGATCAGCGCGCTGATTGAAGAAGGCGGGCAAACCTATGTGTTTGCGCTGAAAGACGGCGCGGTGGAACGTAAGCCGATTACGGTCGGCACTAAAAGCCCGGAGCGCGGCCTGGTGGAAATTCGCGACGGTATCGCCTTGGGTGCCGAGGTAATTACCGTGAAAGCGGATGGCTTGAAACACGGCTCCAAGGCGGTGGTGAAATTGGCGCCCGCAGCACCCTCAACGTCGCCGGCGTTACCTGCGGCCGTTGTGCCTGCAAAGATGAGCTAAGTCAGTTAGATGAGTCAAATTCGCTAAATCCGCTAACACTGGGCTTGATATCATCGTTTTAAAAGCCGTCGTTTACCCGATCATTTGCCTCACCGGAGCAACTCATGCAAATAACAAAAATCAGCGTTAATAATCCGGTATTCGCCACCATGATGATGGTGGCCATTATGGTGTTGGGTCTGTTTTCATATCAGCGTCTGTCGGTCGAGCAAATGCCGGACATATCGTTTCCGTTTGTGTCGGTTTCTACCTCGTACCCTGGTGCCTCGTCCGAAGCGGTGATGCAAGATGTCACGCGCCCCATTGAGGAAGTAGTCAACACGGTGCAGGGCGTTAAAAATATTCGTTCATTTTCACGCGAGGGCTCTTCTCGTGTGTCGATTGAATTCCAGCTGAATGTGGATCCTAAAGCGGCCGTTCAAGACGTGCGCGACAAAGTGGCCGGGGTACGGCGCAATTTTAATAAAGATGTGGGCGAGCCGACGGTCACCCGCGCCGACAACGATAACGATCAGCCGATTATGCAGATCTCGGTCGAGAGCCCGGCGCGCTCGCTGCGTGAGTTGTCCGATCTGACGGATCAATTGGTGGTGAAGCGATTGCAGGGCGCTGAGGGCGTGGGCGCGATTGATATTTCAGGTGAAGTGCAGCGCGAAATGGCAATCCAGCTTAACCCGGACAAGATGGCGGCTTATGGCATTAGTGTGGATCAGGTGGTGGGGCAGATTCGCGCCCAAAATCAGAATCAGGCCGCCGGCTTTTTAACGGGTGATCGCACCGAACGCCTCGTCAGAGTTCAAGGAAAGTTTAAAAG
>JANYGV010000261.1 GCA_025359285.1 Burkholderiales bacterium | reverse complement strand
CCCGAAGTCCAGGCGGTGCCAGCAATATCCAAATGCGCCCATTTGTATTTGCCAGCAAATCGTGCCAAGAAGCACGCTGCCGTGATCGAGCCACCAGCACGGCCCGCGCCGATGTTCGGGATATCGGCAAAGTTTGATTTCAACCCTTCGTCATATTCTTCGCCCATCGGTAACAGCCACGCCTTGTCATGCGCGGTATTTCCTGCGTCAACAAGTTCTGCACCGAGCTGGTCGTCGTTTGCAAATACGCCTGTTGTAATGTGACCAAGCGCAATCACCATCGCGCCTGTCAGTGTCGCGGCATCGACCACACAGGCGGGCTTGAACCGTTCTGCATAGGTAAGTGCATCGCACAAAATCAGGCGGCCTTCGGCATCTGTATTCAGAATTTCAACGGTTTGCCCAGACATTGACTTAACGATGTCGCCAGGACGCGTTGCATTACCACCCGGCATGTTTTCGCAGGTCGGCACCAGCATGACCACATTCAGCGGCAGTTTCAGCATGCCGACGGTTTTCATCACGCCCAGCATCGAGCCTGCGCCGCACATGTCGTATTTCATTTCATCCATTTCGGCCGATGGCTTGATCGAAATACCCCCGGTGTCGAAAGTAATGCCTTTGCCCACCAGCACGACCGGAGCCACGCCTTTTTTGCCGCCATTGTGTTCCAGCACGACAAATTTTGGTGGCAAGTACGAACCTTTGGAAACAGAAAGCAGGGTGTTCATGCCCAGCTTTTCCATGTCCTTTTTCTCAAGGATCGTGCATTTGAATTTGTATGCTTTTGCCAAGTCTTTGGCCGTACTGGCAAGAAAAGCTGGCGTCGCAATATTCGGTGGCAAATCGCCCAGATTACGGGTTAGGCTCATGCCTTCGCCAATGGCTTCGCCGGTTTTAATGGCCGCTTTCAGGGCTTCGCCGGTTTTTGCGTCGTATTTACCGTTGATAAAAAAAGTAACGGCCTTGCCGACATTTTTTCCATCGGATTTTTTGGTTGCGGTGTACCGATACGCAGAAGCAATCGCGCCAATCGTGGTTTGCTCCACTTTAAACGCCAAGTCTTTCGCGGTAGTCACATTGAGCGGCACCACCACGTCGGTTGCGCCCGTGGTTTCCAGCGCCTTGAATGCGGTGTTCACGGCTTTGCAAAAAGCCTTGTCGCCATAGCTAGCCTCAGCGCCCAAGCCGACCAGTAGTACGCGTTCAGCCGCGACACCGACAACGCCGTGCAGCAGCAGACAGCTACCCAATTTCCCTGAAATATCACCTGATGCTACCGCCGCTTTCAATGCGCCTTTCGAAGCGGTATCGAGCGTGACGGCAGGAGCAGACAGTTTTTTTGAATCAAACACGCCGACCAAAATACAGCCTGTTTTCAGTTTCGAGAGTTCGCCACCTTTTATGCTAAATTCCACTGTGATTCTCCTTGTGATTAAACTTATTCCAACGCGAGCAATTGTTTTAACCAAACCAACGCGTTGCCTAGGCCATTTCCGTTGCGCATTTTGTGAACGTTAACGGTAATGTGGCGGATTCGAAATTATCGCTGTTTACGACGCCTCACGTCAAAACAACGCATTTATCTTTTTTTGATTGGTTCTGCCCACGTGTCTATTTTTCAACGCAGCCTCACGCGCGAATTTACTGCTGTCGGCTCGTCGGTGGTCGCGGTTTTAGTCGCGATCATGGTGGTGCAGGCGTTTATTACGCAGCTAAAACGTGCAGCGAGTGGCAGTATTGAGGCCGAAGCGGTGATAGCGCTGCTGGGCTTTTTGCTGGTGGCTTATTTGCCGGTCATTCTGGCATTAGCACTTTTTGTATCAGTCCTGCTTACTCTTTCGCGCAGTTACCGCGATAGTGAAATGCCGATATGGTTTTCATCTGGCTTGTCCATTACTGCGTGGGTCAGCCCGGTGCTGCGATTCGGTGTGCCGATCGTGCTGGTCACAGCAGGCTTGAGCCTGTTTTTGACGCCATGGGCGCTGACCCAAAGCACAGAGTACGAACGCCAGTTTAAAAATCGCGATGAAATCTCACGTCTATCGCCTGGTACGTTCATCGAAGCCCGCAGCGCTAACCAAATGTATTTTGTTGACAAAACGGCAGATAACAGCGAGTACGCAAGCAATGTGTTCATGCATTACAACGAAAATGGCCGCGTCGGCGTGGTGGTTGCTGAAAAAGGTTTTCCTTCAGTAGATGCCAATGGCGATAAAGTTTTAGTGTTGCTGAACGGTCGCCGCTATGAAGGCACGCCGAGTGCGCTCGATTTTCGGATTGTTGATTTTCAGCGTATGACTAAGCGAATCGAGGTGAAAGAAGCCGCCGCCGATAAACCGCGCACCAAACAGCTGCCCACCATGACGCTCATCAACGAGCCCACGCCCGAGCGTATCGCCGAGCTGCACTGGCGCATTGCGTTGCCCGTTGCGGCATTGATACTTTCGCTGATGGCGATACCGCTGTCGTTTGTCAACCCGCGATCGGGTACGTCGGGTAACCTGATTCTCGCGGTGCTGATATTTTTTCTGTATTACAACCTGCTTAATTTCTTCCAAGCTTGGACAGCAGACGGGACGGTGCCCATGTGGCTAGGACTTCTGCCCGTTCATCTGGCCATGATTGCGATTCTGGTGGCGTTGTTTTCACGGCAACTGTTTTCGTTTCGATTTCTAGTGGCGAGCCGGCGTTAGCAAGAGGCGCGTAGCAGGGTTAGCGCTTGAAATAATGCCAAACGCCTTTTGAGCATTAACCTTCAACAGATTTTTCATTGCAGCGAATACGACGCGCACGACGAGGTCAACAGCATTACCATACCGAATGAAGGAAGCATTGCTGTTAATGAATTCAAATGGACCATGCCCACCAAAGCAACTATGCCCGGCGGCTCAGTCGTCAATTACAACCGCGATGGATTGCTGCGAATTGCATCGCTAACGGCCAAAAACCTCGGTCAGGTGACGGTGGCTGATCTGACCAATAAATACAACCGGCTCACCGACGTAGCTGAGCGCATGCTCGATAGCAAGACCGCCACCTTTCAGTACGACGCTGAACGTCGCATTACTGGCGTGACTGGCGCAACGCCTGAATTTCATACCTACGACAAGGCAGACAACCGCATCACCTCCAGCGCCGCCACCGGCACCTGGGTATACGACGCTAACAACCGCCTCACCCAGCGCGGCACTGTTGGCTACGAATACGATAGCGCTGGTAATCTCACCAAAAAGACCGACGCCAGCATCAGTGCCCAAAGCCCATCCGTCACCTTCTACCGCTACGACGCCAAAGGCCGCCTGATTCAGGTCGAGGACGCGACCGGCCTGCCTGCCAATCAGGCTGGCACCGTTATCGCGCGTTATGCCTATGACGTACTGGATCGCAGGCTGTGGAAAGAGGTGGGTGGGGTTAAAACACTCTTCCTGCATGCCGATGAAGGCCTGATTATGGAAGCCACCGCAGCAGGTACGCCAACCAAAAGCTACGGCTGGAAAGCCGGTGCAGAGTTCGGCATGGACCCGCAATTCATGCGCGACCATACTAGTGACCAGTACGCCTACTTTATCAACGACCATAGTTCCAGCCCGATTCGCGCACTCAACAAAGCGGGCGATGTGGTGTGGAAAGGCGACTACAACAGCTTGGGTGCGCTTAAAGTCGACGCCACCTTCAGCAACACGATCGACCACAACTTGAGACGCCCCGGCCAGTACGAAGATAAAGAAATCGGTCTCCACTACAACTGGAACCGTTACTACGACCCGGCAAGCGGGCGCTACACGACCCAGGATCCATTAGGCTTTGGCGGCAGCAGTGCTAACCTCTACGACTACGCCAACCAGAATGCCAGCAACAAGGCCGACAGCAACGGCAAATTTGTCGTGATACTGATACCAGTGGTGACATGGGCATGGCGGATCGTAGGCTTTTATGATCTGTACAAAGACATTACCAACCCCTGCATGGACCCGTATCAAGTGCTGGTTGGGCAAATCCCATTTGGCCGGATGTTCAAAAAAGTAAAGTACATCAAAAAAATAATACCTGACAAGTGCAAGAACAATAGCTTCACCGGCGATACACCCGTACACATCTGGGATGAAGCAATGCAGGCCGCCAGCACCAAACCCATCACTGATATTCGCGTGGGCGACAAGGTGCTCGCCTATGCGGAGTGGGAGCAGGACCAAACCAAAGCACTGCGCTATGAGGCGGTGGAAGATGTAGTGTCGAGCCACAAAGCACAGGAGATCGTCACCATCACACTTGACAATGGCGAGACCATTCGTGCGACCGCAGAGCATCCCTTTAAGACGGATGCGGGGTGGCGTGGGGCGGCGCTATTGAAGGTAGGGAGTAGGGTCACATTGAATTTAACCCTAGCATCGCCTGTAGAGTTGGTCCCCCACGGTCAAAGGCTTTTGTCAACTGTCAGCTTACCAATTGTTGGTGAAGCAGTTTTGCTGCCGCAACCGCAGATCGTTCAAACTAAAAACATGGTGGGACTAGCGGCGGAATATCGTGCGGTGACCCATGTCATGCACGAAACAAAAATTATATCTGTTTACAACTTGGAAATTGTGTCTGCGCATACGTTCTTCGTCGGTAGGGTTGGGCTTCTTGTTCATAACCAAATTAAATGCGTATGTACTTTGCCGCCTGACTTG
This sequence comes from Burkholderiales bacterium, assembly GCA_025359285.1. Lineage (GTDB taxonomy): Bacteria > Pseudomonadota > Gammaproteobacteria > Burkholderiales > Usitatibacteraceae > UKL13-2. Next base: position 2,950 of record JANYGV010000261.1, on the reverse strand, counting down.
AAAACACCACCTAAGAGGCGCGGCAATGCGCCAATTGGCCCCGATGGCAACCCCATAGAGTTGCATCATCTTAGTCAAGAAGAAGTTGTTGAAATGACTCAAACTGATCATCGCCGAGGCGATAATTACTAAAAAAATCATCCTAAGCCGATCAAACCAGATCGTAAAAAGTTTAAGGAATTTAAAAAGAAACACTGGTGTGACTACTTTGACTCCTTGTAATTTTTGATATGCGAATAGACTGGCTCTTGGAGTTTCCATTGGGGTGTAATGGGTTGTCTCTGTTTATTGAAGATGATGGAGACGTTTGTTATGCATATCTAGCCAATGGCAAAGGCATTTTGGCTCATGTGTGGATGTATAACCGCACAGAGGCGCCTATAAAATACCCTTGGATTACCGGTAGTGCTGCTATAGGCGAGGCACATAAAAATCCGAAAGAATTTGTTTCGGAAAAAAATATTTCTTTGCCCGACAATGAAGATGACTTTCGTATCGAATCGTCAATTGATGTAAGTGCAAAAGAAGGGGAAGTAAAAATATTCATTAAAAAAACACATTTTGCGACATTGAACTTGGGCGAAACTATTGGATATTCTTTGTTGGCTGCCAAACCTAGTCCTTTGGCTAATCCGCTAGTTTGAGAAAATTGCGATTTTTGAAATGTGTAATTTGCGGTAGAGAAAGGATGTTGAACTGTCAGCAGCGCAATAAATCAACATGAAAAAATTCCTCCTCTTCGCCATCATTCTCTTCGCCGCCTACACATGGCAAAAGCGCGCCACCGCCCCCTCCAGTGTCGTCAGCAAGCACACCAGCCACAACCAAGTCATCATGTACTCGCTCACCACCTGCGGGCATTGCAAAGTGATGGCAAGCGAGTTGCAGAACGCAAACATCGCCTTCACTGAAAAATTCATCGATACCGACGCGAATGCGAAAGCAGAGCTACAGCAGAAGCTGGCCGATGCCGGTCTGCCGCCACGCAGTTATGGCACTCCCATCCTCGATGTTCACGGCACCATGATGCCCGATAATCCTGGCCTGGCAGCGGTGAGGAAACGGCTGTAGGTGCTACAAAACAGCCTGCCGCGAAACGACAGCACCCGCGCTATACACGGTGTACCGGCGTTGCTTAAATCAGCGTATCACTTACAAAAAATCAAGCCCCAATATCCAAGCGCTGTTCTAGCCATTTCTTCGTCAAGCGCCGCATCGATATTGGCGTTTCAATATTGCGTCGCCCGCCGCTACACCACCACCGCCAAGTATCCCGGTGGCCGCCGCACCGAACAGACCTACGACATCGAAGGCCGTATGCTGAGCGCCGAAGTTGGCATCCGCAAAACAGCACAACTCAACCGCATCACCCCGTTTGAAGAAGAAACGATGGGCGAACGCGGCCTCGTCACCAAATCCCTTTACGACGCCGCTAGAAATCCGCTCAAGGTCACCTATCCTGATGGCAGCAGCGTCACCAACACATACGACGCCAACTACAGCCTGCCGCTCACCCGCGACCGCTGAGGCCGTGGCCAAAAAAATTGGTATCGACGAAGTGTTGGCCCAAGTGCTACCTGCCGACAAAGCCGAACACGTCAAGTGCCTGCAAGCGGAGGGACGCAAGGTCGCGATGGCGGGTGACGGCATCAACGATGCGCCCGCATTGGCGCAGGCTGATGTGGGCATTGCGATGAGCACCGGCACCGATGTTGCGATGGAAAGCGCGGCCGTACCGCTGGTCAACGGCGATCTGCGCGGCATCGTCCGGGCGCGCGTGTTATCAAATGCGACGATGCGCAACATTGGACAAAATCTGGCGTTCGCGTTGGGCTACAACGCGCTCGGTATTCCGCTCGCGGCGGGGGTGCTTTTTCCATTTTTCGGCTTGCTACTATCGCCCATGTTTGTCGGTGCGGCAATGGCGCTAGGTTCGGTGTCGGTGGCGACCAACGCGCTCAGGCTGAATCGCGTAAAGCTTTGAGTGAATCTCCGAATCGGGCACACGCTCAGCAATCAAGGTCAACTGCCGACGCCCTTAGTCGGCCATTTTTGGCTTGAACGGCAATCTAGATGCGGTGTTTTGTGTTACCAATCGTCTCATTGTCGTGTCTGAAACCGGCTGTAAAACAAATAAAATTATCGTAATTTGAATCGCCATGATCGCCATTTTTGAAGCGAAGCGCGCCGGACCGCTCTCCCCAAAATACTGGGGAAAAAATAGTATTGCGGGCGTGATTGTGGGCGTGGTGGCGTTGCCGCTGGAGATGGCGTTTGCGATTGCGTCGGGTGCCAAGCCAGAGCAAGGGCTTTACACCGCGATCGTGGCAGGTCGCTGACCTAACTATTTGGCGGTAGTCGCCTGCAAATCGCGGGGCCCACCGGCGCGTTCATCGTGATTTTGTCCGGTATCACCGCTCAGTACGGGATTGCGGGTTTGCAAATCGCGACCTTGATGGCGGGCTTCTTACTGGTCGCAATGGGATTGCTGAAGCTCGGCTCGGTGACTAAATTTATCCCCGGCCCGGTAATTGTCGGCTTTACCATCGGTATCGGCGTCATCATCTGGGTCGGTCAATGGAAAGATTTCTTCGGGCTGCGGCCGACCAGTGCAGGCGAACATTGCCTGAACAAACTTGAGTGCTTGCTGGCAGCGATTCCGCCTCGGGCAATGTTTGCGTTTAAAAAAACGCCAATAACGGTTGAACCTCGTATACAACTAAATAGTGTATTGCGATCAATCTTTTACAACCGGACCGCCTTCACTTTCCCAAGCTTGAACGGCAGTTTTTTATCGAGTCTGCGTTGCGCCAAAACACGTTGATCTGCGTGCTTGACCAGCACATGAATACCCTTGGCAACTAGGCTCGTCGTCAGTGCAACCATTATGAATATTCTTAACATCATGAGTCCCTTCAATGCTTTCCGAGAGACTGCTGCGAACAGTAAC
>JANYGV010000089.1 GCA_025359285.1 Burkholderiales bacterium | reverse complement strand
AGCGAATACGCCGGGTACGGAAGTTTCACCTTTTTCGTTGACGATGATTTCGCCGTGCTTTGACAGCGCCACGACGCCCTTGAGCCAATCGGTATTCGGGATCAGGCCAATTTGTACAAACACGCCTTCGAGCTCGATGGTATGGGTTTGTTGCGTGGGTCGGTCTTTGTAACCGAGACCGTTAACGGTTTCAGTGCCGGTAATTTCGGTGGTCTGTGCGTTGGTGATCACGGTAACGTTTTTAATACTCATGAGCTTATTTTGCAAGACGGCATCGGCGCGCAGTTTGGTATCAAATTCAATCAACGTCACGTGGGCGACCAGCCCCGCAAGGTCGATGGCAGCCTCTACGCCCGAATTGCCGCCGCCAATCACAGCCACGCGTTTGCCCTTGAACAAGGGGCCATCACAATGCGGGCAATAGGCCACGCCTTTGTTTTTGTACTTGGCTTCACCGGGCACATTGATATTGCGCCAGCGAGCGCCAGTGGAAATCACCACCGATTTGCTTTTAAGCGTGGCACCGCTTTCGAGCTGTATCTCGATCAGGTCCTTATTTTTTCCCGTGTTCGGCACCAGCGCTTTGGCGCGCTGCAAATTCATGATGTCGACTTCATAGCTGCGCACATGTTCTTCAAGTGCGAAGGCTAATTTGGGGCCTTCGGTTTCTTTCATCGAAATAAAATTTTCAATGCCAAGCGTATCGAGTACTTGGCCGCCGAAACGCTCAGAGGCGACACCAGTGCGGATGCCCTTCCGCGCGGCGTAAACGGCGGCGGCGGCACCTGCGGGGCCACCGCCCACGATCAACATATCAAATGGATCTTTGGCATCAATTTTTTTAGCTTCGCGCTCAATCCCGCTGGTATCGATCTTGGCCAGAATTTCTTCAAGGCTGATACGCCCCTGGCTGAATTCAGTGCCATTTAAAAATACGGTCGGCACCGCCATGATCTGGCGTTCCGTGACTTCTGCCTGGAACATTGAGCCGTCAATCATGGTGTTGCGAATACGCGGATTTTGTACGGCCATCAAGTTAAGCGCTTGCACCACATCCGGGCAGCTATGGCAGGTGAGTGAAACGTAAATTTCGAAATCAAAATCACCGTCCAGCGCGCGGATTTGTTCCAGCACTTCCGGGTTAACCTTGGGCGGGTAGCCACCAACCTGCAACAACGCCAGAATCAGTGAGGTGAATTCATGCCCCATCGGTAAGCCGGCAAAGCGCGGCCCATGATTCTCGCCAGGACGGTTTACCGAAAACGAAGGCTTGCGCTGATGGTCATCGCGGCTCTCGCTAATGACGACAAGCGGTGAAGCATCGGCGATATCGCGCATCAATGATTGCATGTCCGCTGACGCCTTGGTGTCGTCCAGTGACACCACGATTTCAATCGGCTGGGTCGCGCGATCGAGATAGTTTTTCAGTTGGGCTTTGGTGTCGACGTCAAGCATGATTAACTCACATTAAAAAAACGGGTTCGATAAAGCCCGGCAACATTGCCGGGCTCGGGTGGCTCTTTACTGCTGCTGTTAGATTTTGCCAACTAGGTCAAACGATGGCTTCAGCGTGGCAGCGCCTTCGCTCCATTTAGCGGGGCAAACTTCGCCCGGATGTGCGGCAATGTATTGCGCGGCTTTTACACGACGCATCAATTCTTTTGCATCGCGGCCAATGCCGTCTGGGTGAACTTCGATGGTGCGAATACGGCCTTCGGGGTCGATTACGAACGTGCCGCGTAGCGCCAAACCAGCGTCATCACCTTCTTCGATCAGCACTTGAAACGCGCGCGATAATGTATGCGCAGGATCGCCCACCAGCGGATACCGTACTTTCGCGATTTGGTCTGATGAGGCATGCCAGGCTTTGTGCGTGAAATGGGTATCGGTGGATACGCCATAAATTTCAACGCCAAGCTTTTTGAATTCAGCGTAGTTGTCCGCCAGATCGCCGAGTTCAGTCGGGCATACGAAGGTGAACGCTGCCGGGAAGAAAACGACAACCGACCACTTACCTTTGAACTGCTCGTGGGTGACGGTTACAAACTTGCCATTATGAAAAGCTTGCGCTTTAAACGGGATGATTTCGGTATTAATGAGAGACATGATGTTTCCTTAAGTATAAAATTGTGCAAATGCACATTTCAAGTTGTCGACGAGTTTTGCTTAAAATAACAAAAATTATGTGCGAATGCACATTGTAGATTGTTGATGGATATTGTTGCAATAGAACGTGTTGATAGATTCGATTGATTTTGTCTATCGGTCGATATTTGTATATTGTCTGTATACCGCTCGCGCTTGGCATGTCGCGCTACGGCTGGCCCGATCTATCCCGATTTGCTTGTCAGGATCTTTTTTGAACATAGTCAATTACTTAATCTGCCTGCTGCATGCAGGCGAACTAGCTTCCCCAATTTTGCGAGGTTTAGCATGATCATCCGCAGGATTTCTGTATTGTTGATGTCCCCTCGTTCGTGTTTCATTTCTAGCCTGTTAATCGCCTGCGACTTGATCGTTCAGCCGCTTCAGTACGCCCATGCGGCTTCTGTGGCGCCTGTGGCGGCCGAAAATGGCATGGTGGTTACTGCCTAACATTTGGCGACAAAAGTCGGTGTAGACATATTGAGAAAGGGCGGTAACGCGGTTGATGCGGCGGTCGCCGTGGGCTATGCGCTGGCCGTTGTTTATCCTGCCGCAGGGAATTTGGGCGGTGGCGGTTTCATGACGATGCAGCTTGCCGATGGCCGTAAGGCGTTTCTCGATTTTCGCGAAAAGGCGCCGCTGGCCGCCACGGCAAATATGTACCTTGATGCGAGTGGTAACGTCATCGAAGGCTTGAGCACCGAGGGCCACCTCGCCGTGGGGGTGCCAGGAACCGTCGCGGGTCTTGGATATGCACGCGCGAAATACGGCACGATGATCGCTCGGCGCTAATCTTACCCGCCGTCGCGCGGGCGGGAAAAGGTTTTGTGCTGGACCAGGGCGATGTCGATATGTTCAGCAAGGCGATCTTGATCAATATTGACCTCGAAAGATGGCACCGGTTGAATGTGATTATGTCGGCCACCACATCATATCCGCGCCACCGCCCAGCTCCGGCAAGGTGGTGGCGCGCGAGATTCTCAATATCGTTGAAGGCTATCCGCTCCATGCGCTCGGCTTTCATTCCAATTATCGATAAGCAGGGCAACGCGTTGCCGTCACCTACATCATCAACGACTGGTTCGGTGCGCGGGTTACGGCGGCGGGTACCAGCGTGCTGCTAAATAACGAAATGGATGACTTCACGGTGAAAGTCGGCGTGCCGAATATGTTTGGTTTGGTGCAGGGCGAGGCGAATGCGATTGCGATTGCGCCCGCGCCCGGTAAACGTCCGCTGAGTTCCATCAGCCCCACAATCATGACCAAGGAGGGGAAACCGGTGCTGATCGTGGGCAGACCGGGCGGCAGCCGCATTATCACGGCAGTGGTGCACACCATCATCAATCTCGCTCACTACAGCATGGATTTGCAAGAGGCGGTGGTTGCGCCGCGATTTCATCAGCGGTGGCTTCCCGAGGCGACCAATCTCGAGATTTTTTGTTTGAGCCGCGACACCCAAAAAATACTCGAATGCATGGGGCAGAAATTCCTGGGTGCACAACCAGCCAACCACATCTCGGCCAGCTTGGTCGGCGCACCGTCGCTCGGTGGCAAGGCGGTCGGCAACAATCGCTTTTATGGGGCCAATGATCCACGCGGCGGCATTGGATTGACGCTAGGCTATTGATGTTGATTCGGGGTAACTTGGAGAAACTTGGGGTGAGACGTGGCCCGCGTACCCCTAATGTCGCAATTCGATTTTATAAAAACCACTCTACAGATGGTTATTAAAAATAGTAAACGCTTTCTTCAAAAGTAGGCGTTTCTAAGGCGCTTCGCGAATGGGCTCATGCTATAAATACGCTGAGCCACGTATCGTCTGTGTCCCGTCTGTGTCCCGTCTGTGTCCCGTCTGGGTGTCGCACTAGCTAATTAATTTATTTAAAAAAGGGTCGCGTGAAATGCGCTATTTGATCGGTGTTTTGCTGAATTTTGTATGTTTAAGTGTGTTTGCCGCCGACCCGTTTGATGATAAATTCCGCCAGCTCGATGAGCTTCTTCCCACCGCCAACACCTACCGCACCGCCTCTGGCGCTCCCGGGCACGCCTATTGGCAACAGCGCGCCGACTATGTGATTCGCGCTACGCTGGACGAAAACAAGCACCAGATTACCGGCAGCGAACAGATCACGTATCACAACAAATCGCCCGACACATTGCATTACTTGTGGCTACAGGTTGATCAGAATATTTATCGCCCGGACGCGGAGTCGCGTAGCGCAGCCGCGATTTTGAATAAAGAAGCATGGACCAATCCACGTGATGGCGGCGAAGGCGGCGAACGCGACGAGGGCAGAAACGTCAAATTTGATGCGATTCGTTCGGTGCTCGAAGGCCGTATTTTTGATGGCGGCATGCAAATTCGTAACGTGGCGGCGGATGGCAAGCCGCTAAAATTCACGGTTAATAAAACCATGATGCGAATTGACCTGCCGACGCCGCTTAAGGCGGGAGAGAGCTATGTGTTTTCTCTGGAATGGCAATACAACATTAACAATCAAAAAGTGTTGGGCGGGCGTTCTGGTGTGGAACTATTTGATGACAGCAAGAACGGCATCTACGAAATCGCGCAATGGTTTCCGCACATGGCGGCCTATTACGATGCCAAGGGTTGGCAGCACAAACAGTTTCTCGGCGCAGGTGAATTCACGCTGGAGTTTGGCGATTTTGATGTCAGTCTGACCGTACCATTTGATCATATCGTGGCGGCCACGGGCGAATTGCAAAACGCAGACGAGGCCTTATCCAGCACTCAACGTGAGCGCCTCAGGCAAGCCCGCACCGCCGCCCAGCCAATATTGATTGTGACGCAGGCCGAAGCCGAGCAGGCGGAAAAATCCCGCAGTGAAAAACAAAAAACCTGGCGCTTTAAAGCCACCAATGTGCGTGATTTTGCGTGGGCGTCGAGCCGAAAATTTATCTGGGATGCGCAAGGTTTCAAGAAGGGCGAGACTGACACAATGGCCATGTCGTTTTATCCCAAAGAAGGCAATCCGCTGTGGGGCCAATACAGCACGCAGGCGGTTATTCATACTATCGACCAGTACAGCCGCTTCAGCTTTGACTACCCCTATCCCGTGGCGATCTCGGTCAATGGATCGGTCGGCGGCATGGAATATCCGATGATTTGTTTTAATGGCCCGCGCCCCGTAAAAGACAAAAAAACCGGCGAGCTCAGCTACTCCAAACGCGCAAAATACGGCCTGATTTCGGTCATTATTCACGAGGTAGGTCATAACTATTATCCGATGATTGTTAATTCGGATGAACGTCAGTGGACCTGGATGGACGAAGGCCTGAATACATTTTTACAATCCATCGCCGAGCGCGCGTGGGAAGAAAAATACCCTTCTGGCCGTGGTGATCCACGCAAAATCATTGACTACATGCGCAGCCGGAATCAGGTGCCGATCATGACCAATTCAGAATCGCTGCTGCAGTTTGGACCCAATGCCTATGCCAAGCCCGCCACGGCGTTGACAATCCTGCGCGAAACAATCATGGGTCGTGAATTATTCGACTTTGCTTTTCGAGAGTACGCGCGCCGCTGGAAATTCAAGCGACCCACGCCCGCAGACTTTTTCCGCACCATGGAAGATGCGTCTGGCGTAGATCTGGATTGGTTCTGGCGTGGCTGGTTTTACACCACCGACGCGGTTGATATCAGTATCGACAACATCACTGAATATACGATCAGCAGCAAGAATCCAGAAACCGAAAAAGCGCTGAAGAAAGCCCTCGCCGACAGCGAACCCGTGTTTTTGGGCGAGCTACGTGATCGCATCGAAAGCAAGCGCTTGTCGCGGAATCCCGAATTGAAGGATTTTTATAACGAGCACGACGACTACACCGTCACCAACAAAGACCGAAACAAATACAACGAAACCATGGAGACGCTGGAGCCGTGGGAAAAACTTCTGCTGGACAGCAAAAAACATTTATATCTAGTTGATTTTTCCAACCTGGGTGGCTTGGTGATGCCGCTGATTTTGGAGATTGAGCTCAAAAGCGGCGCGAAAACAATTGAGCGCATTCCCGCAGAGATTTGGCGTTACTCGCCGAAAAAAATCACCAAACTGATTGTCACTGATGAGCCCATCGTGGCATTGACGCAAGATCCGTATTGGGAAACCGCTGACATTGATATGAGCAACAATAGCTGGCCGCGCAAGCTGGTGCCCTCACGATTGGAACTGTTCAAGACTGATCGAGAGCGTGGTGAGAATTTGATGCGCGACATGAAAGTGCCGCTTAAAGATGTCAAGAAAGAAACGAAGGCCGATAAAAAGTGAGATTGATGTCGGATCAGCGGGCGAGAGCCGACGCAGGGTGCTTTGCAACACCGAGCGACAAGCCCGCTGACACTTTTGTGGAATCGCGTGCCGCCAGTCGGCGTCAATTTTTATTTGCCGTCGCATCGCTGATTTTTTTCTCTGATGTTCAGGCGCACGATTTTCATGTGTCGATTTGTGACATTAGATTTAATCCGCGTAGCGGAAATACTGAAATCGTGCATTCGTATCCGATGCATGATGTTGATTCGGCGTTCTGGTTAATGTACGGCAGGCGAATGGACACCGCGCTTGCCGCCGATGAAGCCTTGCTGAACGCGTATTTCGATAAAACGTTCGTGATCGAAACTGCTAAAAAGTCGCGGCTAAAGATTCGCTGGGTGGGTGTTAATAGCGATGCGGATACATTGACCGTTTATCAGGAATTGCCCGGCATCCGGTTAGCACCCGCAGCAATACTACAAAACACGGTGTTGATGGAGCATTTTCCCACGCAGACGAACCACGTGAATGTGCGCACGGACCGAGCAGCCGAAACCACAGTTGTCAAGGGAGCCCCGATAATTGCGTCGACCACAACTACGCTTACGTTTGATCGCAAAAATACCGTGCAGCGGTTGTCGTGATCGTTGCGTGAGCCCGCTCCACTTGAGGTTGGCAAAGCTTATCGAGAATCTTTATAGAAAGTTTTTTATGGACGTTTTTACATCGTGACTGAACTATCAGAGTGGGCCAAAGCGGCAAGAGAGCACTGGAAATGGCGCGGCGAATCACGCCCCCATTTTGCGGTCGTTCCCGCACCCGGGGAAATTTCAGTCTGGGATTTTCCACGCCCGCCGGTGGTGGTGCCCGATGATCGCGAAGTCGTGATTTCGTGGCATGGTGTGGAAGTCGCGAGAACGCAGCGTGCATTGTGTGTGCTTGAAACGTCGCATCCGCCGACGTTCTATCTGCCGCCGGACGACATTGCACAGCATCTTCTAGTGCCAGGGTCGGCCACCTCGTTTTGCGAGTGGAAGGGCCCCGCGCGTTACTGGACATTGGCGATGGGCGACGAAAAACTTATCAATGTCGCGTGGAGCTACCCGAAGCCGTTGGCGGGCGCTGAAGCGATTAAAGATTGCTTGGCGTTTTACCCGCATGAATTGACCTGCACCGTAGGCGGCGCGCCGGTTACGCCGCAGCCTAGCGGATTTTACGGCGGCTGGATTACGCCCGAGTTGGTGGGGCCGTTTAAAGGTGAGATTGGGAGCGAGGGGTGGTAGGCTCACCTTCCCATTTCTGGACAGGTTGAGGGATATGGGTCAGGCTTGAACTTTGCACTTTGCCCGGGGTACTTGGTTCTTAACTCTAACGCGCGAACAGAAATTTTTTCGACGTCATCTGTGCGCCCCAGCTTTTGTAGCGAAAAAATATAGCTATCAAGAAAATTAAGGTATGCAACGGGGTCAGATTTTTCAATTTCGAGAGACTCTAATAGCGGAATGGCTTTAGACATGTATGGCACCGCGTCTTCAACGCGCTTATTGGCGAGTAGAAATCGCGAGAACTCAACAATGTTTTGGGTCAAAAGCGCGTATTTATCATCAGGAAGTTTTTCGCGCAGAGCGATCGATTCTCTGAACCACTTTTCCGCGGACGATATCTTGCAGAGCTGGGCACTTGTTCTCGCCAACCCGTACATTGCTATGGCGCGATATTGCGAGTTTTCTGATTCGGTTGCTAGTTTGAGCGCGAGTTCAAATTTTCCAGAGGCGCTCTCGAAGTCCTGCAGGTAGTAAGCCTTGTTGCCTTCTGCGTTGGCATTGATTACCGCTTTTGACTGAGCGCAAGTTAGCGATGAAACCAAAACCAAGGCTGCAGCGAAAAATTTTGCCGAGACGTTAACTCTCATTTAATAGGCTCCAGCGATACCAAAATGTTTGGCCTCCCACAATTGGTACCAGCCACAGAAGTGCGCCAACACTGAATAATTTATCTTCACCAACTAGCGAGCCGTCGGCCGCGCGCCATAAGAATAGACGCCGCGTTGAGCGGTATCCACCGGTTCCATCGCCCGCTTTCACAACGACCGGTGGCAAAGTGATTGCGCCGTCAGAGCAAGTGAAATCATTTGCGCTTTGGGAGAGTACCAACTTGTCCACGCCGTTTTTATTGTCAAGTGTTTCAATTGTGAGCGTGTTTAAAGAGCGTGTGAGTGTGATCGATTTTACGTCATCTGTCGCCAATCCCAATCGCCTTGAAAGCGAATTTGCCTCGTACGCAGGCAAAAACGAATATGTAGCTAGGTTCTGATATTTGCCAGATAGATTGGGGCAATCCTTTGATGAAGTGGGTGGAAAGAGTGGCCATGATTTAGGGTAGTCGCCCGATATGCCCGTAAGGGCTGAGCATCCAGTTTGTATAAGACAAATCAGGAGCGCTAGGATATGCTTCAGGAATGTCGCCATTGTCTAACTGCCCGACTGACTTCTGTCGACACGCAATCAAGCCGCCTTAGCAATCCCACCCGCCGAGTCAAGCCGCATCTTCTCCACCGCCACCGCCAGCCTGCGAATCCCTTCTTCCAACTGCTTCGGCGTCGGCGTCGCGAAGCTCAACCGAATGGAGTGGTGCACTGGTGCATTGGCGTAAAAGTGTTCGCCGGGCACGAAGATCATTTTTTCGGGGAGCGCGTATTTGAGCAGCGCGGCGGAGTTGATTGAGGCATCGGCCCACTTGGCCCAAAGGAACATGCCGCCATCTGGTTGCACATAGGTGAGCGCGCCGGAAAGGTGGCGTTTTAGCGCATCGGCGAGCGCCTCATTACGTTCTTTATAACTGGCGCGAATGCTCGGCAAGCGTTCGTACAGCCGACCGGAATCGAGATAACGCGCGGCCACGGCTTGGGTGAAGGTTGAGGTATGAAGATCCATGCCTTGTTTGGCGATTTCGGCGTAGTTGCGCAGGGCTGTCGGCAGGATCATCCAGCCGATGCGAAAGCCGGGCGAGAGAATTTTTGACAGCGTCGAGATATAGCCGCACCACGCTTCGGCGCCCGGAATGTCTTTCGCTACCGTAATCAGCGGTGGCAAGGTTTCGCCGCGTGAGCGCAGCTCGCCGTAGGGATCATCTTCAACGACAAATACCTGATGTTTCACCGCCAGTTGCAACAATTTTTTGCGGCGCTCAAGCGGCATCGTGGCACCGGATGGATTCGCAAAAGTGGCGACGGTATAAATCATTTTTGGCTTGGTGGTACAGGTATCGAGCATCTTCTCCAGCGCATCCACATCCATACCGTGATCATCAACTTCAACGCCGATAAAATGGGCTTCTGCGAGCGCGAATGTTTGGATCGCCGCTAAATACGACGGCCGCTCAATGCAAACAATATCGCCCGCATCCAGCATCACGCGCGCCATTAAATCGATGCCTTGCTGCGAGCCCGTGGTCACCACGATGTCGTTCGCATCA
>JANYGV010000228.1 GCA_025359285.1 Burkholderiales bacterium | reverse complement strand
CCCCTCGAACTCACCGGCCGCGCCCGCACCCATCTCGTACAGTTCGAGGAACCGCGCTTTGCGGTTCACAAAGATGTGCAAGAGCCTTTTTTTGCGCTGCGCAATGCCGCCGCCATAGCGGGGTTTGCATTACACCCGTTCAGCGCCTTCCGCGATTTCGATGCGCAATTAAAAATCTGGAATAACAAATTCGCAGGTGAGCGACCGCTCTACGATCAACATGGCGTGGCACTTGATTACGCCTCCATGTCGTGTGAAGAAATCGTTGATTACATTCTCGTTTGGTCCGCCGTGCCCGGTGCCAGCCGCCACCATTGGGGCAGCGATATTGATGTCGTCGACACCGCCCGCGTGCCGAGTGACTACCACGTCAAACTCCTGCCCGAAGAATCCGCACCCGGCGGCGTGTTCCATGATTTGCATCAGTGGCTCGATGAAAATATTGAGGCATTCGGCTTCTACCGCCCCTACCAAAAATACCAAGGTGGCTTCTACGCCGAGCCGTGGCACTTGAGCTATTGGCCGGTTTCAAAATTGGCATTGGAAGCACTCACGCTGGACGTGTTGCGCGAGGCAGTTTTGGCGAGCGACGTGATGGGCAAAGAAATGGTGCTGGCGCGGCTGCCGGGGATTTTTGAAACACATGTGAGGAATGTTTGTTTGCCGCAGACGATGAAATACGCGCTGTAATAGCTTGGAATGCGCTGCGCTTTCAATGAGATACGATTTGCTCTGCTAAGTTATGCCGCCTTACAGTCGAAACACTAATATTTACGACCATCTTAAACCACAATCCGCCCAAAACCCCCGCCAGCCCTAGCCTTTCGATTTGCAAAATCACAATGTCTTCCTCCCAACAAGGCCTCTACAGCCGCATCAAAATCGGCCCTCGCCTATTTCGCACCTTGATGAATTGCTGGCCGCCGTTTTTCGGGATGCGAATTCATATTGTGCGAATTTCATCTGACTGGCGGGAGGTGTCGGTTAGGATGAAACTCTCGCTGCGCAATAAAAATTATGCAGGTTCGCACTTTGGCGGTGGGTTGTTTTCGATGACCGATCCGTTTTACATGGTGATGCTCGCGAATATTTTGGGGAGTGAATATGTGGTGTGGGATAAGTCGGCAACGATTGATTTTGTGAGTCCGGGACGAGGCACCGTGTTTGCCCATTTCACGTTGACGGATGCGCGGCTTGCAGAAATATACGAGAAGACGGCGGGTGGTGAAAAATTCGAGCCGACTTACCGCATCAATGTTGTCAACGCTGAAAACAAGATCGTAGCGATTGTGGACAAAACGCTTTACATTCGCCGGAAGCTTAAGAAACCATCGTAAAATCGAGGCATGTTAGAACCTGATCGTCTTACCGCAGATAAGCCTGACCGCATCATCACCGCGGATAAAGCGTCCTCGCTCGAGGAAGTGCAGGAGCGCGCGCTGCGGCCAAAGCAGCTGAACGAATATATCGGCCAAGAAAAAATTCGCAGCCAGCTGGCAATTTTTATCGAGGCGGCGCGCAAACGTAAAGAGCCGCTGGATCACACGCTGCTATTCGGCCCGCCAGGGCTGGGCAAAACCACGCTGGCGCACATCATTGCGCGCGAGATGGGCGTGAATATGAAACAGACCTCCGGCCCGGTGCTGGAGCGCGCGGGCGATTTGGCGGCGATGCTGACGAATCTGGAGCCGCACGATGTTTTATTTATCGATGAAATTCATCGGCTGAATCCGGTAGTAGAGGAGATTTTGTATCCCGCACTGGAGGATTATCAGATCGACATCATGATCGGCGAAGGGCCGTCGGCGCGCTCGGTTAAGCTTGATTTACCGCCGTTCACACTGGTGGGCGCGACCACACGGGCGGGTATGTTGACGAATCCGCTGCGGGACCGTTTCGGTATCGTGGCGCGGCTGGAATTTTATTCGCCCGCAGAATTGCAATTGATCGTGACGCGCTCGGCTGAATTATTGAAAGTGCAGATGACGCAAGATGGCGCGCACGAGATCGCGCTGCGCTCGCGCGGCACGCCGCGGATTGCGAACCGGCTACTGCGGCGCGTGCGCGATTTTGCGGAGGTAAAACGCGATGGCACGGTGGATAAAGAAATTGCAGATGCGGCGCTAAAGATGCTCGATGTGGATGCGATTGGACTCGACACGATGGATCGGCGCATGCTCTTATGCATTGTTGAAAAATTTAATGGCGGGCCGGTCGGCGTGGAAAATCTGGCGGCAGCGATTGGTGAAGAGCGCGATACGATTGAAGATGTGCTCGAACCATATTTAATCCAACAAGGCTATTTGCAGCGCACGCCGCGCGGGCGGATGGCGACACTCTTGGCGTATCAACATTTCGGCATCGCGCGGCCGGCGAGCGCCAACGTGCCGGAACTTTTCTAGCCAATCTTGTCTCATTAACGAACTCGCAAAACACATGGCGAAATTAACACTCAAAAATGCCCAGCAAACAGACCTTTTTGCTTTCGCCTTTCCACAACGTGTTTACTATGAAGATACAGATGCCGGTGGCGTGGTGTATCACGCGCGCTACATTCATTTTTTAGAGCGCGCGCGCACCGAGTGGCTGCGGTATTTGGGCTTTAACAACGGCGAATTAACCCGTAAACATAAAATGCTGTGGGTGGTGAGTGAGATCACCATTAATTATGTGAAGCCCGCGCGCATTGATGATGCGCTGGAGGTGACGGTGGCGATTGAAACATTGGGCCGCGTGCGCTGCATTTTTCACCAAGAAATTAAGCGTGGCGAGGAAATACTGGTCAAAGCGCGCGTGACGGTGGCGTCGGTGTCCGCAGTCGATTTTAAGCCGCTGGAAATCCCGGCGGAATTAAAGAGAAAGATGGAGGCGACTTGTTAAATTTTTCGCAAGAATTGGGGGTGTTGTCACTCATATTGCAGGCATCGATCCCGGTTAAATTAGTGATGGGGGTATTGGCACTCGCCTCGCTCATGTCATGGTGGTACATCTTCGTAAAATTGTTCACGGTGCGGAGTGCCAAAAAACAAGCGGAGGAATTTGAGCGGCAATTTTGGAGCGGCACCGATCTGATCGGACTCTATCAATCTGCCAGCTCGGGAAAATACGAAACCGCCGGCATGGAGCGTATTTTTGAGGCGGGATTCAAAGAGTTTTTGAAACTCAAAACCCGTGCAGGTTCCGATATCGGGGCGTTAATGGACAGCACGCGCCGCGCGATGAAAGCGAATTTCCAGCGTGAGCTCGACCATCTTGAATCGCATTTATCGTTCTTGGCGACCGTCGGCTCGGTAAGCCCTTATATCGGCCTGCTCGGCACGGTGTGGGGCATCATGAATTCGTTTCGCGGATTGTCTAACGTGGCGCAGGCGACCTTGGCGCAGGTGGCACCGGGCATTGCCGAGGCGCTGATTGCGACTGCGATTGGCTTGTTCGCGGCGATTCCCGCGGTGATCGCCTACAACCGCTACACCGCTGAAATTGATCGGCTGGCGAATCGATATGAGAGTTTTATTGAGGAGTTTTCAAACATTCTGCAACGTCAGGCGGTGAGCTAAATGGCCGTCACCAGCCTGCGCCGTCCGCGCAAAGTGATTGCCGAAATTAATGTCGTGCCGTATATCGACGTGATGCTGGTGCTGCTGATTATTTTTATGGTGACCGCGCAGGTGATTACGCCAGGGCAGATTGATTTGCCGAGCGTGGGCCAAGCACTTAACCCGAGCATCGCACCGCTGGAAGTTCGCATCAACAAAACCGGTGCCATTGTATTGGTGGATCGCCAGCAAGGCGGCAAAGAGCAGCCGGTCGCTCGCGAGCAATTGTTGCCGACGATTCGCGCCATTCAAGCAAAGCAACCCGACCAAGCTGTGGTGATTTCAGCGGATAAAAATTTGAAATATGAAGAGGTGTTGCGGGTGCTGGATAGCCTGCAAAAAGGGCAGATCAAGCGCGTCGGGCTGTTGGCGAAGCCGAGCGTTTGAGTAGATGCACGAATGAGCAGCAAATGAAAACTTTGATGGCCGCTTGCCTAACGCCCACTACAGGCGCGCTTCTACAAGGCATAAGCCTGAAGATGCCCGTGGATATTGCCGTTTCAAGCATGCACCTTAAAAATGCCTGCCCACGCTGGCGTTTGGGGCCTAAGCCAGAATAATATGGCCACTTACTCGCCCCGCACCGGACCACGCGAACCAGCCGTACGCGACCCCAAAGAAAATCGCAATAATCGGAACGGCAAACGTCACGATCAAGGGCGTGGGCTAGCATTGATATTGGCGCTGCTGGTACACGCGGCTTTTTTTGCGCTGCTGGTGTTTAGTGTTTCATGGCAAACCAAGCCCACCGCACCGCTGATGGCGGAGGTATGGGATTCGCTGCCGCCGGTGCGCAATTCGCCGCCCGTCCCGGCCAAGCCCGATCCGACGCCCGATCCCGCCCCGCCGGTTGAGCCGCCAGTGGTGGAGCCGCCTATCGCAAAAAAGACGCCGCCGCCTGAAATGGAAAAAGCGGTAGAAAAAGCGCCGCCTCAGCCGAGCAAAGCTGACATCGATTTGAAGGTGAAACAAGAACGCGAAGCCATTAAGAAGCAGGCGCGCGAGGAGAAGGACTTAGCCGACAAGAAGAAGCTCGACGACGCTAAAAAAGATCAGGACAAAAAGAAAACAGAACTGGAAAAAAAGCAGCGCGACGATGTGGCTAACCAGCGCGCGCTGGATAGCAAAATAAAGCAGGAACAAGCCGCGTCGCAGGCGCGAGAAAGCCAGGCGCGCGCCGCCCAGCAAGCCTCTCAACAAGCCGCGCAGGCCGACTATGCGGGCAAAATTGCCGCGCTGATCCGCAGCCGCGCGAATATTCCAGACACGGTCACGGATCGTCCTAAAGTACAAATTCGTTTGCGACTGCTGGTCAACGGCGTCGTCTTTGATGCGCAAGTCGTCAAGCCGTCTGGCAACCGCGTGTATGATGAATCAATCGAACGGGCGATCAATGGCATCCAACAATGGCCGTTACCCGATAAGCCGGAACTTTTAGACTCGACCCGTACTCTCATCTTAAATATCGAATACGAGCGGTAACTTATGATTCGAGACATTCAATCTTTTAAGGGCGACCTTTTGGCCCTTGGATCCCAAAATTTGCAGCTATCATTCGGCGCCATCGGGCAGGGCATGCGCAAACTCGTGCCTGGTTTTAAGCATCGCCTTGCGCTGACGATGGCGTTATTTATCGGCATCTTCGCAGCAGCGCAGCACGCCAACGCGCAGCTGATTATTGATGTCACCATTAGCGCCGGTCGCCAAATCCCGATCGCCATTGCGCCGTTCGCCAATGAGCTTAACGCGCCGCAAAATATCACGCCCGTCATCATCAATAACCTCACCCGCACCGGCTTGTTCCGTATGGTAAATACGGGTGGATTAACCCAGACACCATCGGAGCCATCACAGGTAAATTTTGTTGACTGGTCATCGCGCAGCGCCGAGGCACTGGTTATTGGCTCAATTAATCCTGCGGCTGACGGTAAATTTGAAGTGCGTTTTCGCTTGTTTGATGTCGCGAAACAGAATCAAATAACGAGCGTTGCGTATACCGTTTCGGCGTCGCAACTGCGCGCCACGGCGCACAAAATATCGGATGAAATTTACGAAAAGCTGATCGGTGAAAAGGGCGTATTTTCAACCAAAATTGCCTATGTGTTGAAGCGCGGCAGCCGATTTGAATTGCAGGTCGCGGATGCCGATGGATTCAACCCGCAAACGGTGCTTGCATCCCAAGAGCCAATCCGCTCGCCCAAATGGTCGCCGGACGGCAATAAAATCGCCTATGTCTCATTCGAGAGCCGCAAATCCACCGTGATCGTGCAAGATTTGCTCACCGGCCAACGCAAGACAATCGCAAACTTTCGGGGCGATAACTACGCGCCCAATTGGGCGCCTGATGGCCGACGTTTGGTTGTCGCGCTTTCAAAAGATGCGGTCAGCCAGATTTACGTGATTTCGGCAGACGGCGGTGACGCGATACGCATCACCCAAAGTAATTCGATTGATACCAACGCCACGTTTACTGCTGATGGCAGCAATATTATTTTCGTGTCGGATCGCTCCGGCGGCCCGCAATTATACAAAGTCCCCGCGTCCGGAGGCACACCGACCAGGATGACGTTTGAAGGCAACTACAACGTCAATCCCAGAGTCAGCAGCGACGGCAAATTGATCGCGTTCGTGAATCGCGATGCGAGCAGCCGGCTGCGGATTGCGACGTTGGAACTGGCCAGCAATCAGATGACGATCTTAACCGAAGGCCCGCTGGACGATAGCCCCAGCTTTTCGCCCAATGGCCGAACTATTTTGTATGAGTCCAAATCAGGCGGGCGTGGTGCACTCGGTTCGGTGTCAGTCGATGGCCGGGTGAAATCAAAACTGACCTCGGCGGCAGGCGATGTGCGTGAGCCGGCCTGGGGACCGTATGGGTCGTCACCGGGTTCTCTTACAAAATAGCAAGGGCTGCGGTCAGCAAGCCCTGTGCAGGCATGGCCAAGTATTAAAAATACATCTTCATGGATTTATTGAAATAGCGACACTTGCAAGGCGGAAAAGTACTTTCGATAAAGTTCGTTTGCCTACAGATGGCGCATAATTATGACGAAATATTGAGCGTGGCGGCATTTTAACGTGGCTAAAAAACATACATGGCCGGAAAACTATTTTTCAAAGCGTGTTTTCGTGCAGATTGTTTCGGTTTTGGTGGTTATTTCAAGGAGCTGTAAAAATGAAAAAAATTCTTATCGGTTTTGGATTAGCGCTGGTACTCGCCGCGTGTGCGAGCAAGGATGGCGGTAAGGACGTTAAAGTCGACAGCAAACCTGTCGTGCCGGAAACAAGCACGTCGGCGACGCCGACTACTTCTGGCTTGGGCAGTACCAACGTGAACGGAAAAACAGACCCACTCAAAGATCCGAACAATATTTTGTCCAAACGCATTATTTATTTTGAATATAACCAGGACACGGTTAAAAGCGAATTCACCGACGTGATTCAAGCGCATGCAAAATATCTGAACGACAATCGTGGCCGCAAAATTCGTCTTGAAGGTCACGCCGACGAGCGTGGTTCACGTGAATACAACATGGCACTCGGCCAGCGTCGCGGCGAAGCGGTTCGTAGAGCATTGACCACTTTGGGTGTCAGCGCCGATCGGATTGAGACCGTCAGCTTTGGCGAAGACAAGCCGCGTGCCACGGGCCATGATGAAGCCGCCTGGGCGCAAAATCGCCGCGTCGAAGTTGTGTATGACGGTGAGTGATGAGTTTTTTGCCCTCTAATGTAGTGATACGCCAAACCAGAATTGCATCCGCCGTTTTAGCGCTGGCGTTAAGCTCAGTCATGAGCTTTAACGCGGCGGCGGGTTTGTTTGATGATGACGAAGCACGCAAAGACATCAAGGCTTTGCGTGCGCAAGTCGAACAACAAAATCGCGATAACGATTTGCGTATGCAAAAGCTTGATGAGTCGATCAAGAACATCGGCATTCTTCAGCTTCTGAATCAGATTGAGCAGTTAAACGCGGAGCTCGCCAGGCTACGCGGCCAAGTTGAAGTGCTCACGAATCAAAACGAGCAATTAGCCAAACGGCAAAAAGATTTTTATCTGGATATTGATTCGCGGCTTCGTAAGCTGGAAGGCGTGGGCGATGCACCACCTACCGTGAATGTGCAGCCTGCAACGGTGCCCGCGGGTATTAAAGGTTTAGCAGGGCCAAGCGCGAATAACGGCGCGGGTCTTGCGAATGCGGTACCGACAATGGCGTCAGGGGGGCTGCCGGGTTCTCCCGCTGGCCTGGCGGCGGGCGTGCCCATCGCCGCCAATCCCGCGACTGTCACCTACGGCATACCCACCAGCCAGGAACCCGCAATCCAGTCGGGTCCACAGGCGGGTCCACTTGCGGCCGTGGCTAGACCCGTCGCGCCCAGCATGGCGGCCCCCATCTACACGCGCGAGCAAGAAAATAGAGCCTACGATGTGGGCTCTAATCTGTTCCGTCGTAACGACTACATTGGCGCCATCCGCGCGTTTGAAACATTTTCAAAAGATTTTCCGAGCAGTCAGTTGGTGGCGAACGCGCAATACTGGATTGGCATTGCTTATTTCAATTTGAAAGACTTTTCAACTGCACGCTCGATGCAAGAAAGTTTATTAAAAAATTACCCAGAATCGTCCAAAGTTCCAGACGCATTGCTGGCGATCGCAAGCGTGCAGCAAGAAACAGGCGACGCCGGCTCTGCACGCAATACCTTAGAAGATATCGTTGCCCGCTTCCCCGGCTCCGAAGCAGCCACCAAAGCGCGCACGCGCCTGCAAGTATCGCGAAGGTAGGAGTAACCCCATGACGTCCGTTGTAACGATTCCTGCCGCCATCCCACGCGCCGCCGAAGCTAAAGTTTCGCCCACGTCCGCTTCGGCCAGACGTGAAGAATTGCGCATCAATGAAATATTTTTTTCGCTTCAGGGTGAATCGAGTCGCGTCGGATTGCCTACTGTATTTGTACGCCTGACCGGTTGCCCATTGCGTTGCGGTTATTGCGATACGGCCCATGCTTTTCACGAAGGCAAAACGCGCATAATGGCAGATGTACTGGCAGACGTTGCGCAGCACAAAACAAAATATGTGTGCGTCACCGGCGGCGAGCCACTCGCGCAAAAAAATTGCCTTACCTTGCTGTCACGATTATGTGATGCGGGTTACTCGGTATCACTCGAAACCAGCGGTGCGATTGATATTGCGGAGGTGGATGCTCGGGTCTCCCGCATCATGGATATCAAAACACCCGGCTCGCAGGAGAGTGAAAAAAATCGCTGGGAAAATTTGGCGCGGCTTACGATGAATGACGAAATCAAATTTGTCATTACCAGCGAATTTGATTACACCTGGTCGAAAGCGCTGCTGGCTGAAAAGTCGCTTGATAAAATCTGTCCCGTATTGTTTTCACCTGCTTTTGCCGAAGTCTCCCCTGCACAATTAGCGGAATGGATTTTGCGCGATGAGTTGCCGGTGCGCATGCAAATCCAGTTGCATAAAGTGATTTGGGGTGAGAAGCGTGGCGTGTAATGTTAGGGGTAAGAGGTCGCGGATGAAGCCGGGCCGCTAGCGCTACCGATCCAAGTTTTTAGCATTTTATCTGCACTAAACATATGAAAAAAGCAGTCATCTTGGTTTCCGGCGGGCTCGATTCCGCCACCGTCTTGGCCATCGCACGCGAGCAATGTTTTGAGACTTACGCGCTATCGTTCGATTACGGTCAGCGGCATCGCTCTGAATTGGTGGCATCCGCCAATGTCGCCAAAGCCATCGGCGCAGCCGAGCATCGTGTTTTTAAGCTCGATCTCACCGGCTGGGGCGGCTCGGCACTGACGGATGCCACTATCGCCGTACCCACCTCGTCTGTGCCAACCGAGCCTAGCGCCGGGATTCCCGTGACGTACGTTCCCGCGCGTAACACCATTTTTCTATCGCTCGCACTGGCGTGGGCGGAAACACTCGGGGCCATCGATATTTTTGCCGGCATGAACGCAGTGGATTATTCCGGCTATCCCGATTGCCGACCCGACTACATCGCCGCGTTTCAGGCGATGGCGCGGCTCGCGACCAAGTCCGGTGTAGAGGGTGGTGCCATCACAATCCACACGCCAATTATTAAAATGTCCAAAGCCGATATCGTTCGCGAAGGCACGCGGCTTAACGTGGATTACGCGATGACGGTTTCTTGCTACCAGGCGGATGCAAATGGCTTGGCGTGCGGCGTTTGTGATTCTTGTCGGCTGCGGCGAGAAGGTTTTGCGGCAGCGGGGGTAGTAGATCCGACGCGATACGGTTGATCTAAAGTCTATGGCGTTGAACTATTTTTTCGGGCCAGCGGATAGATCACACTGATCTTTTTTCGCTCGTGCTTTTAGTTCTCCGCAGATTTTGATGTCTGTATGCCGATTAATTAATTCACCCGCATCTGACTTGTAAAGACTCTCGCCCAGCGCGGTCGCTAGCGATTCATTACGGCGAGAGTCCTTCTTTTTCTCGCTCAAAAAAGATGAGAGCCCCGAAAAAAAGCTGGTACTCAGTCCAAAGTATTCGATTACTTGATCCTGGCACTGTTTTACACGCGCACACCGATCTAAACATGACTGTATCGCAGTAGACGTGCTCGACCGAAGGTCTTTGGGTTGATCGCTGTATAGCTCCTGAGCGAAATTGAGCAAGCTATCCTGCCAAAGCAGTGATGTGCTGTAGTAATACGGAATATCGAGGCTGGCTGTCGAAGTCGGCATGGCATCCGCCTTGCGCTCGCATGTCAAGGCCGCGAATTGAGCACGCGAATTTTCGCAGCGCAATTTACCGGCGTTATTCCCCACCGCGGAAACCGCTTGGGTGCCAGCCGGTTCGGGCGTGGCACTCAAGCTGGGTACCGCACTCATGAGCAGGCACATCGCTGTTATCCAACAAGCGAATAATTTCGGTGCGGCTTTACCAAACATCTGCATATCGACTTTCTAATTTCGTGGATTGCGCGAAGAAGGTTTCTTGGTACCGGCCGATGCGGATGGGCTTGCCTCTGGTGTGTGATGCTTGTCTATTACGTCGAGAAGGAATTGCGGCGTCCAGGGTCGTGGATTCGGCGCAACAATCAAAAATAAAAATACGGGTGCAAAACATTTGCACCCGTTGTGCGGCTGTTAATACCGTTGAACTATTTGGTGGCTGGCAGGAAAGTTGTCCGGTCTTGCCAAGATCGTCAGCGGGGGCAGGCCAGCACTAACCCGATCTCTCGCATTGGTCGCGAGGGTAGCCATCGCTCCTTCAGCGCCAATATCCGGTATGCGCAATCCCTGTTCAACATCGCTACTCACAAAGCCCATTGTGTTTGACATGTAAGTAAAGGTTCTATCATCATAGACAACACCCAAGGAGGCCGCAATTTGCCGCGCCTCATCATACGTCCGCAATGCCTTTCGCATTTCTTCCGTTTGTTGTTCCGGTGCAAGGTCTCGATACGTTTTAAGCATCTCTCCGAAGCCGCGCATGACGGTAAGGGCTTGATATGGACCACCTACCTTCAACAAAATCCCCATGGTGGCGCCTGCAATGACCGCATCTTGCGGTGATGCCGGCGACATCAATGCGCGTTTGGCCAATCTCACCGCTTGATGGGCTTTTGCATTGAGATCGCCCTTGGCAGCCAAGGCGGCTAAATCTGCGTCAGAAGCGGATACCAACATTTCCTCCTCCGCCACGGTAGGATAACCATACTGATCCATCCATTTTGCGTCCTCGCTATTTTTTGCGAGCAGCCACCACCGTGTATTACTTTTACGCATGTCCAAGCTATACAAATCACCCGTGGTTATTTTCACAGGCCGCATGACACCTGGCTTATAAGTTATACCGGTCGCGAGATCGGACACACCGCTTTTTGTCGCATTTGGCGCAGCCGTTCGCGCGGCATCAGCTGTGCGCTGCCAAGCGGGCTTGCTTCGCTCTACGGCGTCGTTCATCTGACGTTGCGAATCAGTAAACGCTGCAGTTGGCTCACTGCGCGATGCGTTGAAGTGCCGCACCGCAAAAAATAAAACGACGGCAGCCGAAACAAGCGTGATTAAACCAATGGCTTTCATAAAAATAGAAGTCCTTGGGAGTGGCTTTGAATTAAATGTATTCATGGTTAACAATTCATGATTTTAGCGGCGGCAGACGCTGCAGCGGAGGTCCCGCCATTTGCATATTTGTCGAGAATTTTATCAAAGTAGGGATTGGGTCGACTGCCGGCGCCAAGATAGGTGCGCATATAGTCATTGACCAAATCGTTCACGTTCCCCAATGCCCCACCATCAGGCAGCGCTACATAATTAACGCCGAAATACACATACACTTCTCGTATGCAAATTGAGGCTCCTTTGCATGCGTCGACAGCTGCACCGGCAGTAGCGCCC
This sequence comes from Burkholderiales bacterium, assembly GCA_025359285.1. Classification (GTDB taxonomy): domain Bacteria; phylum Pseudomonadota; class Gammaproteobacteria; order Burkholderiales; family Usitatibacteraceae; genus UKL13-2. Next base: position 874 of record JANYGV010000228.1, on the reverse strand, counting down.
GCAAGTGCACCGAAATTCTGCACACGATTGGTAAGCATGCTCGTTGCTGCATTGTTGTTTCGCACAATTGTGATCACGGCGTTTGACTTGAACAGTAAGTATTATTTGGTAGCAGTCTTAACTATGCACGTACTAGCGGTGGGGGTTGTCAAGAGTCAATGACAAATGATGCTGTGCTTCTGTTTCAGATCGTCTCCTTACTGTCATATTTCAAGATTTTTCTGCGTCGCTACTCAAGTTCGTACGTGAGACTGTTAGGCGACCAAGCGTATAGCGTATAAAATTTAAATATGAACTCTACCAACTCGTGGCGCGCCGGCTACAAAAAACAATCAGCGTAAATCATGAACAATATTTCTAACCTCGCCACCAATGTCGCCTGGCTGGCTTTTGCTGTCGCTTTCGTTCTCGGCGCCATTTCGCAGCGAACGCAATTTTGCACGCTCGGTGCGGTGTCGGATATTGTCAACATGAACGACTGGTCGCGGATGCGCATGTGGGTGCTGGCGATGGCCGTGGCGATTATCGGCGCGCAGGGGTTATATGCAGCCGGCCTGATTGATCTCACCAAAACTTTTTACGTGCGCCCGAACATCACATGGCTGTCTTACGCGCTCGGGGGATTGATGTTTGGCGCGGGCATGACGCTGGCATCCGGCTGCGGCAGTCGCACGCTGGTGCGCATCGGCGGCGGCAATGTGAAATCGCTGGTGGTGTTTGTGTTCTTGGGTATTGCGGCCTATATGACGATTAAGGGATTGTTCGGCGTGTGGCGCGTGAATTATCTGGATGTGGTGAGCGTGGATGTTTCATCGCGCGGCATTGCGACCCAAGAGTTGGGCTCATTCATCGCAGCAACCGGTTTTGATAAAAA
>JANYGV010000204.1 GCA_025359285.1 Burkholderiales bacterium | reverse complement strand
ACTGTTGGCGGCAATTCGTCGCTGGCCTCGCGCAGCAGCGACAGCCTGATCACCACCAGCGTCAAGGCGCGCCTCATCAACAACGGCAAGGTATCTCCCAGCCACGTCAAAGTCGTGACCGAGAGCGGCGTGGTGTATTTGATTGGTATTCTGACCCGCGAAGAAAGCGATGCCGCCGCAGAAATTGCCCGCACCACCAGTGGCGTCAGCCGCGTGGTGAAGGTGTTTGAATATATTGATAAGGTGCCGACACGTTGATTTGCGTGGAAGACACCGTTACCTTGTATCGCCCGACCGGCCCCGAAGAATTAGAGTTAGTCAAAGCTAGTGGCTATAAAAAATGGCCACCACGGTTGCCCGAACAGCCAATCTTCTATCCCGTAACAAACGAGCAATATGCGATTGACATCGATAGCGAATGGAACGTCAAAGCAAGCGGGTATGGTTGCGTTACGCGATTCAATGTTAGAAGCGAATTTATGAACCGCTACCCAATCAAGCAGGTTGGCGGATCTCACCATACAGAATGGTGGGTACCTGCGGAAGATTTGGAAGAACTAAACCGAAATATCGTTGGCTTGATCGACGTAATTCAAGAGTATCGAAAAACTGAGTAAGTCTATTTATTCCGCCGTTTCAACCAACGCAGCACGCTCCCGATCAACGGAAACTGTTCATACAACTCACCAGCAGCATCCCAGTAATCGCGATGATAGTTGACTCGCCCGTCTGTGGCGAAACGCACATGCGACAGGCCGTGAATTCGGCGTGGTTGCTGCGGTTTTAGTGATTTGATACGGAAATCAAAATCCCAAATCAAGATTGCGCCATTTTCTTGCGCGACAGTTTCCGTGATGACAAAACGCGGATCGTGCAGCCGGATAAACATGTCGCCGAAGATATGTTTAATGGGCGCAATCCCGGTCACTTCATTAAAAGGATCGCGAAAATAAGCGTCCTCGCTGTAAGCCTTGGCCATCTCCGCGACAGATTCGGGAGACAGCGTCTGGAAATAATTAATAAGATTATTCAGCGCCGCGTCCTTGCCAACATCCCCTGTATTCACGGGGCTCATTGCTATAGCTTGGTTGATTTTTTAATCGCTTGAAAGTACAGCGAATAGGGCAGATGCCGCAACATTTTCAGCATATTGGTAAAGCGTTTCGGAAAGTGAATTTCAAACTCACCTTTTTCAAATCCCTTGATAATTTCCAACGCCGCTTCTTCCGGTGTAATCAATGAGGGCATTTCAAAATCATTTTTATCGGTCATCGGCGTTTTAACAAAGCCAGGACAAATCAGATAAACATCGAGGCCTTTTTCCTTGAGATCGATGTACATGGTCTCGGCCAGATTGATCAGCGCCGCTTTGGTAGGCCCGTAAATCAGGCTTTTAGGCAGCCCACGATACCCAGCCACGCTTGATACCAGCGCGATACCACCGGATGCCGCCTGCATCAAACGCGGGATCACCACCGACAGGCCGTTCATAAACCCGCCCAAATTTACGTCGATCATTTTTTGGGCGACGTCAAGATCAATCTCCCAAGCGCGCATTGCGTTGTAATCGCCCGCCATAAACACCACCAGATCATATCCACCCCACGCGTCGACTAACTCTTGCTCAGCGGCTTTAATGGTCTCGACTTTAGTAATGTCGAGCGGCAGCGACATTGCCCGTGACGCCCCAAAACGCGTCACCATTTCGTTTAATTTATCCGTACTGCGCGCTGAAATGGCGACCTTTGCGTGGCGAGAATGCAGCGCGTCCGCGAGCGCCGCGCCAATGCCGGTGGACGCACCCACAATCCACACACGCTTTTTTGACCAATCGGTTATTTTTGTGTTGAGGGACATTTCTTTGCGGCCTTATTTAACAACTATCGAAGCGAATAGCCGAGCGACTATTCAAGCAATTACCGTTTGCGAAAGAAGATCGATATTTGCGCAAACTCAAGTCCAAATTTAGTCATGGTGGTGCGGTTGGCAAGCGTCTTGTCATCAATCTTCCACATCCAGTCATCCATGCTCATGTGATATCCGCCCTGCTCCTCTGGTAAGGCCAATGTGTAGTTCCAGCGCAGTGTATTGCCGCTCGCCTCCCCCTGCGCTTCGCCGACTACATCGCCAGCTCGACCAATATAGCGATCGCCCTGTTTGGTAATTTTCCAGACGCGTTTTTCGGTTTTCCCATCCGACCATTGGAAGCTTTCATCTAGCGTTCCTTCGTTGCCGTTCCATTTACAGTCCATCTCGACCACCATGCGGCGAATGACTTTACCTGACCGATCCTGCACCATGCCCCAACCGTCTACCTTGCCGTTGAAATAGGTCGATAAATCAAGTTTGGGCGTTTCTTTGGCGTAGTCAGTCACCGCCACCGACGCACAACCATTCAACAAAATTGCTGCAGCTGAAGCGACCAAAATACAAAATTTACGAATCATGAATTTACTCCTTGTGGTTCTTTATGATGATTTCTGCGCTGATATTGGCGGCAGCGAACCCGCTGGCGGGCGCTTGATAAAAGGGGAAAACACCAGTGCCGCAATAGCACCAAATTTTAGTATGCACGGCAATAGAGCATAGGTTGCTGATAAATACGCCAGCGCCTGCGGCGAGGTGGTTATTTTGGGTTGATAGCCGAGCAGCGAAAGCGTGGGCAAGGCAATACCTGCCGCCAAAGCCAAATTCATTTTGGTGACCAAATTCCACAGCCCGAAATAAGAGCCTTCGTTGCGCCCCAATCCTGCGCGCTCGTCGTCATCAATTACGTCCGCCAGAATCGACGGTGGCAACGACAAATCAGCGCCCAGCCCCAGTCCGGACATCACGCAAATAATCATAAATGGGGTGACGTCACCCGCTTGCAGCAGGAATGCCCACACGAACGCCACAATCGATAACACCATGCCCACCAGCCATGCGCGGGCTTTGCCGATGCGTGTCGCCAGCCATACCCACAGCGGCATACCAATCGCACCCGCTGCGAAGTAGACGATCAGAAACTCAGCCGTCATGCCCGGCTTCTGAATCACATCTTCTATAAAAAACAACACCAGCGTGGCCGGGATTGAGGCCGCAATTCCGTTAAACACAAACACGATGAGCAGCCGCTTGAAGCGCGAATTTTTGAGCGGCTTGATCATGGCGCGAAACGCATTCTCAGGCGTTGCCGGTAATCGAGTGGCGGGTTTGGGCGAAAGCAGTATCGTTACCAAGACCAGCGCAGCCAAAAACGGAATAAAAATCCAGGCAAAAAAGGTGTAGCCCTCACGCGGTCCGAACTTTTCGGACAATATTTGCGGCAGCGCTGCGGCTAAAAAAACGCCAACCAATCCCATGCCCGCGCGAAACGCCGTGACTCGGGTACGTTGTGCGGGATCACGCGATATTTCAGCGCCATAGGCTTGATAGCTAATTTGCATCATGCTAAATGCGGTGTAGACCAGCATCAACATACCCACCAACCACCACGCCGCAGACGACTGACTCAAATCGGGTGGGCTAAATAATCCCAACATACTCAACGCCAATATTGGCGTACCCATCGCCAAAAAAATATATCGTCCCAGCCACGAATCGCGCACCAAATCGCTCCAGTGGCCAAGCAACGGGTCCTGAACCGCATCAAACACGCGCGCGGCGAGAAGCAAGCCGCCGATGGCAATAAGGTTCATGCCGATAACATCAGAATAAAACTTTGGCACGTTCACATAGATCGGCAACTCCGCCATCGCCAGCGGAATCGACGTCAGGCCATATGCGACCAGACGCCATGAGGGTATTCGAGCAGCTTCAGTCATAGCCTAATATCCGCGCAGGTCACGCATCAAGACGTTTTACTGCGAGCCTAATAATTTTTCGCGTAACTGTGGCTCGCTGGTTTTTTCCGATAACCACACATCAAAGAACGCCTTTGCAAACTCAGCATCGTCAATGCTGCCGATTAATTTATCTCGCGAATAATATTTCACGCCTTTGCTTGGAATCGAGACGCCGATCAATGTGTCGCCCTTTTTTACGTCCGGGAAAAGTCGCAACATTTCCTCACCCCATCGCTTCAATTTTTGCTCGTCTGCGTAGCCGACCTTGCGCATTTCGGCCACTGTGCGCCCGGCAATCTCGCGGCCTTTGAACGCCATGTCATAAACGAGCTGGAGTGCAAAAACATCTGCGGCCGAGTGAGGCTTTTGCGGGGTCCACAATCGAGCGTCGTATACCTTAAAACCGATGAATTTGAAGATGCCTTCGCCACGTAAGCTTAATGCGCTACTTTCTTTCACTACTTCGGGCAAGGCTACGTCGCCAGCCAACGCTCGTGACGAAACAATCGTCATCCCGAGCGCGATTACTCCAGTAAATAAAATTGTGACCACGTTTTTCATAATGACTTTTTAACCCTCATCAAAAATAATGCGCTCCCTAGCCACCCCGACTAAGCTCAAGCTGCATCACGTCGGTACGGCCGGCACGAAAACCAGCCTCACAATAACAGAGATAAAATCGCCATATCTGCAAAAATTTATCATCAAAACCCAGCGGCTTGATATCCCCGACTTTGGCGTTGACGCGGTCAAGCCAGCGTTTCAGGGTTTCAGCATAATCGAGGCCAAATCGGTATGGCTCTCCGGCGGTCAATTTTGCGTGACTGGCATCGGCAACGAATCGCTCAACCGGGGCCAGCATCCCACCGGGGAAAATATATTCGCGAATAAAGTCACTATTGGCGCGATAGCGATCAAACACATCTTCATCGATGGTAATGGCCTGAATCACCGCGCGGCCATTGGGCTTCAGGCGATCATGTACTGCCTCAAAATATGTGGGCCAAAAACGTTCGCCCACCGCCTCAAACATTTCAATCGAGACCACGTAATCCCAGCGGCCTTGAACATCGCGGTAGTCGATCAACTGCAAGTCCACCAGATGATCCAGGCTCGCATTTTTCATTCGCGCCTGCGCAAATTCCAGCTGCGCTGTTGAAAGCGTGATGCCAGTGACTTTCACCAGCCGCGTTTTAGCTGCGTGCTCAGCAAACCCGCCCCACCCACAGCCGATCTCCAGAATAGTGTCGCCCGGTTTCGGATTCAGCACTTGCAAAATTCGCTCGTATTTTGCGGTCTGCGCGTCTTCCAGCGATCGCTGATAGTCGCCATTGAACACGGCGCTGGAATACGTCATTGTTTGGTCGAGCCACAATTTGTAAAAATCGTTCGACAAATCGTAGTGGGCATGAATATTTTTCTTAGCACGCGCCTTGGTATTTGCACGCAGCAAATGTTTGATGCGGAAAAATAACGCCACCAGCGGTTTTCCGTAGAACACAGCCTCAAATGCCCGCTGATTTGCCACGCAAAGTTCAAGAAATTGGGCGAGATGGCCTGTAAACAGACGACCATCCCGATAACACTCTGCCAAACCAATCTCGGCCGATTTTAATGCTTCGCGCGCCACTCCCCAATCGGCAAATCGCAAGTCTGCATGCGGGCCAGGATGAACGCCCTTAAATTGTGTGGTCACGCCTTCAGGCGATGTAAAGGTGAGCACGCCACAATCGAGCCGACGCATCAGCGCATAAAACGTGCGCGCAATCGCGGGGAGTTTGTCTTCTTGCGGGATCGATGAAAGTTCTTGGGTGGACATGATTTGAATGCTCGTGGTGGGGTCGATGGGCAGGCTTATTAATGATGCTGAATGTTGTACGAGACAACCTAGCGCGTGGTTTCAATCGTCGGTGGCGCTGGCTTTGAAATGAACGGCACGTGCTTTAACCAAAGCTTGAGCGCTTGCCAGTGAATACGCGCCATCACGCCAAATGTCATCAGCGGATAGCTGAAGAAAGCCGAAAGTGTCGCTCGTGAGGTCAGCGGCTGCGGTTTGCCAAAAATGGTTGTGGTGATCAAAAGGGCATCCTCGTTTCCAGCGCTGCGTCTGGAGTGTGGGATGGTTTCCGCGCCCGCGTTGCCGATCGGCTCATCGTGGTAATCAATTTGTGTGAACGCACGATCATCGATCTGCTCAAAGCGAAATCGATAATGACCTTTCACTTCACAAAACGGCGAGACGTGAAATACCTTGCGCGCCGTAAACCAATCGCTTGCCTGGATAACACGTTGATCGTCGTGTGCCAGCAAATAATTGTGCCGCTCGCCAAAGGTGTTATTTACTTCGCAAAGCGCCGCGCGCAGGCCACCAGTGCGATCAAAGCAGTACCACACGCTAATGGGATTAAACACATAACCCAGCACGCGCGGGAACGCCTGCAATATGACCTCGCCATCGGCGGCGTGAATTCCTTCGCGCGCCAGCAAAGCGCGAATCCATAACTCAAGGCTGCCGCCGTCGCGCGGGCCGAAGTCACGGGTCATGAAGGAAAGCAAATTGAATTTGTCTTTGGAGAAAAAAATGTTGCGCGGGATGCCGCCAATATTGTCGATTTTGGACACGGGAACCCGCAAAAAGAATACGCCGTATGAAAACGGATGAACGACCGGCTTGAAACGTTTATGCATCACCCGTCCGAGGCATAGCTCGATCGC
>JANYGV010000168.1 GCA_025359285.1 Burkholderiales bacterium | reverse complement strand
TACATTGATTGTCTGATTTCAGATCTGGATTACATGCTGCCGAAAATCTGGGGTCGGCGCGTGTACTCGATTTTTTTAGGCGGCGGCACGCCCAGTTTATTTTCGGCGCGCGGTATCGATACGATTCTCGCCGCGGTCCGTGCCCGCGTCACCCTCGATTCGGAGGCCGAGATTACGCTGGAAGCGAATCCGGGCACCTTTGAAGCGGAAAAATTTCGCGGCTTTCGCGACGCGGGTGTGAATCGGCTCTCTATTGGCATTCAAAGTTTTAACGCGGCGCATTTGAAGGCGTTGGGCCGCGTTCATAACGGCGACGAAGCACGGCGCGCGATTGATATTGCGCAGCGCAATTTTGACAATATCAACCTCGATGTGATGTTCGCGCTGCCGAATCAAACCTTGGCCGAATGCGAAACTGATATCGATACCGCGCTTTCATTCAACACCCATCATCTGTCGATTTACCATTTGACGCTGGAACCGAACACGCTGTTTCATCGCTTCCCGCCACCGCTGCCGGATGACGATATTGCGGCCGATATGCAGGATATGATCGAGGCGAAACTGAATGCTGGTGGTTTTGATCACTATGAAACGTCCGCCTATGCCCGACCCGGCAAGCGCTCAAAACATAATATGAATTATTGGCAATTCGGCGATTACGTCGGCATTGGCGCGGGCGCGCACGGCAAGATTTCTTACCCCGACCCTGCGCGCGGCATCACCCGCGAAGCACGATTCAAGCAACCCAAAAGTTATATGGAAAAAGCCGCACTGGGCCTAAGCAACGAAGAGGAGAGAATGGTCAGCGTCGCGGAAGTGCCCTTTGAATTTATGTTGAACGCGCTGCGGATCAATGAAGGTTTTGCAAATTCCTTGTTTGTAGAGCGCACCGGTTTACCGATTTCGGCGATTTCTCGCGAACTCGATAAAGCGACCGCGTTAGGCTTGATTGAGCGTGATCATTTGCATATCAAACCCAGCGCAAAAGGGCGGCTATTCTTGAATGATTTGCTGGAAGTATTTTTACCTAAACCCTAGCACTGAAGGGGCGTTTAGAGCACTTTTGCTTGAAGAAGTCTGCCGATATTGCACCTAGCCAATCTATCTCGACGAGACGACTTGCAACATGATATCGAAGGCTGGCTGACGAAGCATCAACCATTAAAAGGAACCACAGCATGCTGATTTTATGGGGTCTTATCTGGGGCGCAATATTTGGTGGGGCGCTGGGACGTGACGTTTTTTTTTCTAGTTTTCTGGGCGGATTTTGGGGCTTGCTGGCGGGCTTGAGCCTTCAGCTAATTATCAGTGCGAAACTGAAAAAATCGGTCGCCGATGCCCAACGTGCACTCGCGGCGGCGTGGGAGGCGGAAGAGGCAAGAAAACAAAAAGCGGCGCGCCTCGCTAGCCTGAACACGGCACCGCAAACCACCGCGCAGGCTAAGCCTCAATTAACCGAGCCCGCGGTCATGGCAATGTCAGCCGCCGCCGCTGTCGTGGATCGTTCAAGCAATATCGAGATTGAATCACCAGTGATGGCGACCCCAGGCCTAGCCCCCACCCCCGCGGTGGACGGTATCGCCACAGATTCTGGCCCCGCATTAAATCCTGATGACACGCTGGCCGCGCAACGTAATCCCGCCCGCCAAAGTGCCGCATCGAGTACCACCCAGGACACCACCGGCCGTGCTCGCCAGCAGCCCGTGCAGCGCTCGTCGGCGTCGAGCGAACCCACCGCCATCGAGCGCGGTATTACCGCCGCAAAAAACTGGTTGTTCGGCGGCAATACCGTGGTTCGCATCGGTATCGTGGTGCTGTTTTTGGGACTGCTGTTCTTAGCCAAATATGCGGTCGATAACGCCCTCGTTCCGATTGAAATTCGCTTAGCCGCGATCAGCTTGGCGGCGGTGGCGTTATTGGTGGTGGGCTGGCGCACCAAGGCGGCACGGCCCGGCTACGCGCTGACGTTGCAGGGAGCGGCAGTAGCGGTACTGTATTTGACGATTTTCGCCGCCTTCAAGTTGTATCACCTGATCGATCCACGCTTTGCCTTCGTGGTGATGATCGCGGTGTGCGCGCTATCAACAGTTTTGTCACTACTGCAAAATTCCCGCGCGATGGCGTTCATTGGCTTTACCGGCGGTTTCCTGGTGCCGCTATTACTATCGACCGGCGGCGGCAGTCATATCGCGCTATTTTCGTACTACACCCTGCTCAATATTGCGGTCATGATAATTGCGGGTTTCAAGAGTTGGCGAGCGTTGAGCGTCGTCAGCTTTGTTCTCAGCTTTGGTATTGCTAGTGCGTGGGCGCAGGATCGATATCAACCGATTTATTACGCCAGCTGCCAGCTATTTTTAATCGCGAACTGGGCAATTTATATTGCGATTGCACTGATCTACGCGAACCGTCGTCATGGGCCAAATTCCACCGCGGGCACCGGCTACGTCGATGGCACCCTGCTGTTTGGCATGGCGCTGGTGGGCTTTGGCTTGCAGGCGGCGATGGTTCGCGCCACCCCTGATTTGATTCACTATGCGAGCGCGTTCTCTGCATTGGTTTCCGGTGGTGTATATCTTGCGCTAGCGCTTTGGCAAGCGCGCCGAGCGCGCCTTCACGATGCGCCGAGATCTGCCTTCCTGGGCGGCGAAAGTCTATTGGCGATTGGTGTTGGCTTTGCCACGCTCGCCATCCCGCTGGCATTCGGCGCTGAGGTTACCGCCGCCGCGTGGGCCATCGAAGGGGCTGCGATTGTTTGGGTAGGGTGGCGGCAACAACGTTGGCTGGCGCGCGCGTTTGGCTTAGCGCTGCAGCCCGTGGCAATCTGCACGTTTTACCTTGGCGTTTCTGGCGGTGCGTGGGAGCCCGCGCGAGAGGTGAGCCAATTCTTTTTGAACACCCAATTTATGGGACTGCTGTTGATTGCAGCAGGCGCGACCGTGATTGCGTGGGTGTTGCGTCGCGAACGCGAGGAACTTGAAAAAGCTGAAGACAGCGAGACGGCAGAAACTCATCCGGCATCGGTGTTTCAACTGGCGTTTCTGCTGCTGGAGCAATGGCTGGCACACATCGCCTACCCTTATGCGTTTCTGGTTTGGTGCGTGGCGCTGGTCGAGGAGATCACCCGCAACCTTTCAGCCATCGTCGCCGGTGAGAGTTATTTCTCGGCTGAACATCTGTTGATGCCGCGCGCGGATCAGCCGCTGGCCTCCATGTTGGTAATCTTATTAAGTGCGGCATTGAGCTTCATGGTGGGTAGGCGGCTTCGCTGGGCCGCCGCGCGCTCTATGGCGAATGTGGCGACGCCGCTTCTTGCCCTGTTTGCCGCAATCTCGATCATCGACGCCAGCGCGGGATTCAACCGAATTGGTCTCATTATTTGGCCGCTGGCGTTGATTACTCACCTCTGGCTGTTACGCGCTAGTGATCAAACAAGTGACGAAAAAAATGACGAACATCGCGATGAAAGTTCGCCCCGCAAGTGGTTTGCGATTTGTCATGCGTTCACGGTTTGGATCGTGGTTGTTCTGGGCGGCGGAGCGCTGGCCAGGCTGGTGACGGATGCCGATTTATGGCGCACCGCATGGGCATCGGTCACGTTGGTGATGGCAGCCCTCGTCGCGCTGGTGGTGCTGATCGTTTGGGCAAAGCGCGCCACCGCTAACGACACCGCACCCGAACGCTGGCCGCTATTGCCGTATTTGCAGAGCTATATTTTTGTAGCGGCCTTGCCCTTGGTGGTCGGCACTTATTTAGGAGCACTCGCTTTGGCGCTTTTCTCGGACGGAAATGCCGCGCCGCTGCCCTATATTCCCCTATTAAATCCTACCGAGCTCACGGTGGCGCTGACGCTGGCGGGTGGGGTCTTGTGGGTCCTGATGATGCGACGATTAGCTATGGCTGCCGGGCTGAATTCAGCGCTGTCTTCGCCGCGTATTTGGATTCCGTATGTGGCGCTGAGCTTTATATTGATCAACACCATCTGGCTGCGCATTTGCCATCATTTTTTTGCGGTGCCGTGGAGCGGTGAGCAACTATTTGACTCATCGCTGGTGCAGACCGGATATGCGATTTTATGGTCTACCCTGGCGCTGATCATGATGATTTCAGGGCATCGCCGCGCCCGACGCGGGTTGTGGATGCTGGGTGCGGCGCTGCTCGGCTTGACGATTTTGAAATTAGGCGCCGTTGATGTGTGGAACCGCGGCGGTTTGGCGCGGGTGGTCGCGTTTATTGGTGTCGCTGTTTTAATCCTGATCATTGGTTATTTTGCGCCGCTGCCCGCAAATTCAACATCTGATGACAGCGCTGATTCTGGTTCTGCGCCCGACCCCGACCCCGACCCTAACACCCAACCGCTGGAAGAAAAGCCATGAAGTCGATCTTAATATTTTTAGCGAGCTTGATATTCGCGGCGCTCATCACCGACCGCAACGCCCACTCACAGACGCCGCCGGGACAGGCGAGCAAGCAGCCTGCGTTTGTTGCCGAATTAGCAAACATGGCAGCGACCATGCAGGTGCAATCTGTGGTCAATGGCGGCTCGCTGCAACGAATCCCGCTGCCCGCTGAACTCATCATGCATAGCCAATCGCCGAACCTTGCTGACCTCAGATTGTTCAATAGTCGCGGCGAGCCGGTGCCGTTTGCATTGCACTCTAGCGAGACCGAATCGATCCCCGCCAATACCAGCAAGCTCACGTTGAAAGCATTTCCAATTCGCGACGGCGATGGTGGTGGCAATAGTGCTAGCGGAAAGCCAGCATCGGCGGGCAGCGCGGGCGTGCGTGTGGTCACGCGGGGCGATGACATCAACGTGTTTGTTGACCGAGGTGCTGTCCTCGGCAATCAGGGCGGCGAAGAAATAGTGGTCGGTGCGCTGTTGGATACGCGGTTAGCAGAAGGGGTAATGACGAGTATCGATTTTGACCTCGATCTACCCGCTAATCAGGTGGTGCCCATCACGATTGCGGCCAGCGGCGATTTATCTAGCTGGCAAACGCTGGTCAATTATCGATCTGTGTATCGCTTCGGTGATGCGGGCGGTCCGGTATTGACGTCGATTGATTTGCAAGGCGGGGCGGAAATCAAAGGCCGCTATCTGCGTGTTAGCTGGCCGCCGCAGAAGACGACAACAGCCGTCGCGATTCGCAGCGCGACGCTTACGATGGAATCATTTCGACGCGTACCCTTTGCGCAGCCGCGACGTGCGCTGGGCGCGCCATCGGCGGTCACGGCACGCAGCCAGGAATGGCAGCTCGGTTCGCCGCTGCGGGTACGCGCACTGGTACTGGCGACCGCGCAGACCGGCACGCTGCTACCGATCACCGTATTTGGCCGCGACACCGACCAGCAGCCGTGGCGGCGGTTGGCGGAAACAGTGGTGTTTAATCTGGCGTTGACGGAACCTAACAGCGGTAAGCAAATAATTTCAACCAACGCACCACTTTGGTTGGGGCGAGCATCTTTTCGTCAACTAAAAATCGAAGCGTCCGCTAGCGCCGCGACGATACCCGATCATTTGATTGAGGCCTTTATAGAATATGACGCGCAAGAAATCATTGCGGCAGTTAAACTCGAAGAGGCGCTGATCGTGGGTGTTGGTGTCGCTAATGCCGGCGTTCAAAATGTTGCTTTGCCGTTGCAAACGATGATCCCTGATAACAGCAGGCAGCGCCTAGCCGCGGTCGCAACGGTTGCCGCCAGCGAAGCGGTCAAGTTTTATCCTGAGCGGCTCGCGTCAGCCAATTCGCGGTTCTCGCTTGATCGCAAAAATATGACTTTATGGGGCGCATTGCTGCTGGGCGTGGGTGTGTTGGCGACGATGGCGTGGGCAGTGGCGCGGCAACTGCGCGCATCAAAATAACAGCAGACAAATGATCGTGATTTTTTAATCTGCGCAGTTTTTGACTTGAGTGCTGAAAGAAGCGCGTCATAAAATTCTATTCCGGGCGCGAGCGGCATTTCATTGCAGTTTACGGTGCATCGCGCCCTCAGCTGTCACATTTTTATCATGTTAGTGTAGTAAAAATGGGCGGGCTGGAGATGACAATTGAGTCGACAATAAATGCTTTAAAAGGATGCCCCATGCGCCATTTTGCCGAGAATTTTTTTGCAACGCTTAAAGAGCAGCGCTGGGATGACCATCGCTATTACCATCACAGCCGGATCAATCAATCGCTGCATCTGGTCAGCGCCTTAAGTTTCATCGGGGCCTACGCGCTGCTGTTTTCAGATCCCGCCGCCGCCGCTCTGCTGGCATGGCTGGTGGCGATGGTGAGCCGTCAATCGGGTCACTTCTTTTTTGAGCCCAAAGATTATGATGAAGTCAATCAGGCGACCCACGAACACAAAGAAGAGATCAAGGTGGGCTACAACTTGCGTCGCAAAATCGTGCTGATGGCAATCTGGGCGCTGTCGCCGGTGGTGCTTTATTTCAACCCGACCTTGTTTGGCATTTTCCCGATGCATCAAAATCCGGAGGAGTTTGTCCGTCACATGGCCTACATTTGGCTATTCCTGGGGTTTGCAGGATTGCTGTTTCGTACGCTGCATTTATTTTATTTGCAGGATGTGGAGACAGGCCTGGTATGGGCAACCAAGATCATCACCGATCCGTTTCATGACGTTAAGCTTTACTACAAAGCGCCACTGTATTTAATGCGCGGCGAATTGATTGATCCGATGGGGATGAAGCACAACGCGCCCCACGCTTGAGCCTATACCTCCTATTAAAAGCCCCTCGCGCAGTGAATGCCGAGGGGATTTTTATGCGGCCTGTTTTTTCGTACAGCTCACATCTAAAAACGGCTGGCAATCATTTCTTTGAGCACGCGACGCTTGATCGATTTGTTGGTCAACGCGGGATTCGACCACCACCAGCCATCGTTTTGCATGGCCTTTGCCGCCGCGATGAAGCGCGTCACGACGACTTCAAAATCAGCGTCTGTGTAATTCAGGCTGAAGATCAATCGACCCGTGCCGACCCAGCTCAGGGCCAGTCCTTCAGCGCGCAAATAGTATTGGAACATCCAGTTATAGCGCGATGGCTGCGTGTAGAAAACCGTCCAGATCGAGGACAAGTTCGCGATCTGCACTGGCAGCGCCGCCGCCGCGAGCTGGGTGTTCAAGCGTTGCGCGCGCTCATTCCAGCGCTCATCCAACCCGCGATAAATGTCGATGATGTTAGGCGCATCGAGCTGCCGCAAAAACTCGTTCATTGCCGTCATCACATACGGATGCGAATTGAAGGTGCCGCGCGCAAACGCAATATCGGCCGGACGATCATCGCGAAAGCGCTTCATCCATTGACTCTTGCCGCAGACAACGCCAACCGGCAGCCCGCCACCGAGGGTTTTCCCATACGTGACCATATCTGCATTCACGCCAAAATATTCCTGCGCACCACCCGGTGCGAGCCGGAAGCCGACGAATACTTCATCAAAAATAAGCACAATATTTCGCTCGCTACAGACGGCGCGCAATTGCTTGAGCCAGGCGGTGTAGGCGGCACGATCAAACCCCGCGCGTCGCGAACTGTCCACCAGCGTCGAATCGCCGGGCGCGCCTTTGTTGGGATGCAGCGCTTGCAGCGGATTGACCAGCACGCAGGCGATGTCGGTGCGGTTGCGCAATACCCTAAGCGAATCGTCGTCCATTTCCTTGAGTGTGTATGTTTCCCGCGCGGGAATGGGATTGCCCACCCCTGGCTGCACATCGCCCCACCAACCGTGATACGCCCCGCAGAATCTGACCAAACGCGAACGCTTGGTGTGATAGCGAGCAAGCCTGACCGCCTGCATGACGGCCTCGGTGCCAGACATATGGAACGAGACCGCATCAAGCCCGGATATTTGTTTGAGACGCTTGACGTTATCGGCTACGACCGGATGGTAGCCCCCCAGCACCGGGCCCAGCGTGGTGGCGCGCTCGGCGGCGCGGGCCAGACACGATTTATAAAAGTCGGTGCCGAAAACATTGACGCCATACGACCCCGCCAAATCATAAAAAATATTGCCGTCGCAATCGGTCACCGTCACGCCCTCAGACGCGCTCAGGAAAGCACCTGCTTTAAGCTGGGTGCGCACCAGATTCCGGTATTGAAATGGCACCCGATAGTGGCTGGTAAATTCGAGATCGGGAATGCTGTCGGCAATATCGTTGGTCATCGCCACTGTGTTGGCAAATCGTTCGCGATAGAGCGATGTCAATCGAGTAAAGCCCGCGCGGCGCAGCGAGGCGATGTCATCGGGCGCATCGTCGGAGCGAAAAAAACGTTCATCGCCATATTCATAAAACGGCACCTGCGCCGCGAATCGCCGCGCCATGCGCGAGTGGCCGGTCAGCGAAGGATGCTTGGCCTTCGACAGTTGGAGGCGCTGAATCAATTTCGGCAAGGTGCCGACCAAGGCCACCGCGCTCGCGGCGACCAGAACAAAAGTTTCATCCATGATTTTCTTTCGTTATCCGCAAATCATAAAACCCAAGCCTAAAAATAAGACAGAAAAGTTACCGCCTGATGACTGCCCGCGCCGTGCTACAAAAAATTCTTCAGCAAGAGGATTTAAATTTCCTGCTGACCAACCGTATTCCTCGTCAATTGCTGACGCGATTCATGGGCTGGTTCAGCCAGATTGAGCAGCCTTTGATTCGCAATTTATCCATTGCCGCGTGGAAAAAGTTCTCAGATCTTGATCTTGGTGAAGCGCGAAAAACTGAATTCACAAGCCTGCACGATTGCTTTACTCGAGAGTTAAAACCGGGCGCTCGTCCGTTATCCACATCACCCCAAATCGTAACCAGCCCCAGCGACGGGATTGTCGGTATGTGTGGCCGCATTGAAGGCACACAATTAATTCAGGCAAAGGGTTTTCCGTATACGCTGCAAGATCTGCTGGGCGACGCGGAATGGATAAATCAATATCGCGACGGGCGGTACATTACGCTGCGGCTGACGGCAACGATGTATCACCGGTTCCATGCGCCGTATGACTGCACCGTAAACCAGGTGAGCTATATTTCTGGTGATACTTGGAATGTCAATCCGATCGCGTTGAAGCGGGTTGAAAAACTTTTTTGCAAAAATGAGCGCGCGGTCATTCAGTGCCGCTTGAATGATCCGCTTAAGCGGGGTCATCGCATCACGCTCGTACCGGTCGCCGCGGTATTGGTGGCCAGCATACGACTGCATTTTTTGAATGTGCTGCTGCACCTGAAATATCGCGGCCCCAATCTGATCTCATGTGACGCCCAGTTGGTCAAAGGCGAAGAGATGGGCTGGTTTCAACATGGCTCCACCATCATCATCTTTGCGCCTGCGGGATTTGAGCTTTGCGAAAATATCAAAACCGGTGCCACGATCCGCATGGGCGAACCGTTACTCAGGCTGCCGTCATAAAAACTTAAAGTAACTGTCACGCGCCGTACATCAATGGGCATCAGAGTTAACGGATGATGCTAGATTTAATATTCCGAGCCCAAACCCATACCCAAACCGATACTCAAACGACAACCATGTCGGCAGCAGTTCTGTCGACGCGGTCGCTGCGCATCGCGATTGTGACAGAGACCTATGCCCCGGAAATTAATGGTGTCGCGCACACCATGCGCCATATCGTTGAAGCGCTGCTGCGCCAAGGTCACCGCATTGAGTTAAACCGCCCACGGCAAAGCAGTGATGAAAGCGTGAGCGCAATTGGTGCCGAGGCAAGCGCAGACGCGCCAATGCAGCAACCGAATTTTGATTTACATTTGGTACGTGGCTGGCCGATTCCCCGATACAGCGAATTGCAGCTGGGCTTCACCCGCCCCGGCACATTCGCGGCGCAGTGGCGCAAATTGCGGCCAGATGTGGTGCATATCGTGACCGAGGGCCCGCTCGGGTGGGCGGCGTTGATTGCGGCGCGACGTTTGGGGATTCCGGTTTCGTCCGGGTTTCACACTAATTTTCATGCTTACAGCCAGCACTACGGCGTAGGAATTTTCGCTGGCATGGTGGATCTCACATTGCGTGCCCTACATAACCGATGCGCTGTCACCATGGTGCCGACCGCCCAGATTCGTCAATCGCTGCATGTGCGAGGTTATCAGCGACTGGCTGTGGTGGGTCGGGGCATTGATACGGCGCTCTTCATGCCGTCGCGCCGTAGTCAGGCGCTTCGCGATAGTTGGGGCGCAACAGGTGATACGCCGGTGGCAATATATGTGGGCCGACTGGCGGCCGAGAAAAATTTATCGCTTTTTGTTCAGGCGGCGCATGCCGTGCAATCAGTTAATCCGCGTACCCGCGTGGTGCTGGTGGGAGATGGCCCTGACGCAGCCGCACTTCGGCAGGCAAATCCTGATTTTATATTTGCGGGAATGCGCACCGGATGTGATCTTGCGGCGCATTACGCGTCGGCTGATTTATTTTTATTCCCCAGCGTAACTGAGACGTTTGGTAATGTCACCATGGAAGCATTGGCCAGCGGTCTTGCGGTGGTTGCTTACGACTATGCCGCAGCGCGCCGACATATTGCCCATGAAAAATCTGGTTTGTTGGTATCGTTTGGCGACGCGAAAGCGTTTGTCGCTACGGCACAAAAATTAGCCGAAACGCTGCTTGAAATGCCGACGGTCATTGGCGATATGAAGCAACAGGCGCGGCTGGCCGCCAATAGTCTTTCTTGGAGCCGCATCGCGGACGACTTTAGCGCAGTGCTATGCGACGCGGTAGACGGGAAATGTTCTCTGTCAGAAATTGATTCGAAGGACTTTATGCCGCAGGCGACCTCACTGCCAACTTGAGACCGGATGGTCGCTAGCGCGACACTAAAAATTTTGCCTCAAACTCGGCAGCAGGCAACGCAGGCGAGCATAAAAAGCCTTGATATTCATCGCAGTCAAGATCACGCAAAACGCGGTATTGATCCTCGCGCTCGACGCCCTCGGCGACTACATTCAGTTTTAATGAATGGGTCATGGCGATAATGGCGCGGATGATAGCCTCGTCGTTGGGATCGGTGCCAATATCGCGGACAAACGATGAGTCCACCTTGATGGTATCAACCGGCAGCTGCTTTAAATATGAGAGCGACGAATAGCCGGTGCCAAAGTCATCAATCGCGATATGAATGCCGAGATCGCCCAAGCGCACCAACAGTTTGGCCGTGTCATCGCTGTTTTTGAGCAGCATACTTTCGGTGAGCTCCAGCTCCAGTGTGCTGGTATCGAGGTTTACAGCTTTGGCGGTGGATTGCACGGCTCGCATCAGGCGCTCGCCATCAAGCAGTTGACCCACCGATAAATTAACGGCGAGCCTCAAATCCAGCGTGGTTTTTTTCTGCCATTCGGCAAGCTGGGCAAACGCGGTCTCCATCACCCATTCACCGATTGGCACGATCAGGCCAGATTCTTCGGCAACGTGAATAAATTTGCCGGGCAATACCAGACCATGACGCGGATGGTTCCAGCGTATCAACGCTTCCATGCCTGTGAGCTGACCAGTTTTAAAGGATATTCGAGGCTGGTAATACACCACGAGCTCGTTGCGTCTTAGGGCCAGACGCAGATAGTTTTCCACCGCCAGGCGCTCCTGCGCTTTGGTGTTCATCTCGTGCGAGAAAAACTGATAGTTGTTGCGGCCTTTGGCTTTGGCGTCATACATGGCCACGTCGGCGTGCTTCATCAGCGTCTGCGGATCGCGGCCATCTTCCGGGTAAAGACCGATACCGATTGAGCAGGATGTGCTTAGATGCTGATTGTTAATCATGATCGGTGAGGCCAGCGCGGCAATCATTTTCTCTGCAACATTTTGCGCGCCTTCGTGGTCGTTACTTTGCAGGTTTTCCAAAATCACCGCGAATTCATCGCCGCCCAAGCGCGCAACCGTGTCGCTGGTGCGTACACAAGCGGATAGGCGGGCCGCGACCCGCTTCAATAACTCATCACCGACATCGTGGCCCAACGAATCGTTAATGGTCTTGAAACGATCCAGATCGATAAACATAAACGCGAGCTGGCCATTTTTTCGCGCGGCGTTGGCGATGCCTTGTTCCAGCCGGTCATTGGCCAGCATGCGGTTTGGCAAGCCCGTTAGCGGGTCGCGTGTGGCCAGATATTCCGCCCGCTCCTCGGCGAGCTTGCGCTTGGTGATATTGGCGGAGGTGCCCGTCATGCGGCGTGCCCGGCGGTTCGCATCCCGCTCGGTCACGGCACCTCGGGTATGGAGCCACATCCAGTTGCCATCGACATCCGGCACCCGATATTCACAATTCAATTCATTGTCTTCGCCTTTGATCGCGAGCCTGATGGCGGCCCGCATCTTTTCCTGATCATCCTTGAATGTCCACTCAATAACTTGCTCGCCGCAGACCACGGTCTCTTGCGGGGCCGCACCTAATAAGGTGGCCCAGCCGTTGTTGAAATACACGGTGTTATTCGCCAGATCCCAATCCCACATGGCCAGGCTCGAACCGACCAGCGCCAAATCCAGGCGTTCTTTAGCGGCCTGAATTTCCTGTTCAGCGTGCTTGCGCTCCGAGTTATCACGACCCATGCCAATACAATATCGTTTGCCGGCGATCATTATGGCGCGGCCACGAAAAACATACGGCGCTTCGGCACCATTCTTGATACGCATGGAAGCTTCAAGCGACACATCTTTATTTTCCTCGAATACTCGGCGCACCGCATCCGCCGCAGCTGCCCGATCGTTACTTGCCACAAAATCAAGGGCATGCATATCGTATAACTCTTGTGTGCTGTAGCCGGTAACCTCTTGAAAGCTGGAATTCCAACGCACCATTCGCGCATCGGAATCGAACATAAAAAACGCGCCGGGCATGCTGCGAATGGCCGCCTCCGAAAACTCTTTTTCTGCCTGAAGCTTGGCTTCAGTAGCGTGCCGATGTTCGATTTCGCTTTCCAGCAACTGCTCAAGTTTTACGACTTCTACGGCTAACGGATGAGCAGATTGATCCGTGTTGGATGGCGCGGGCATTGCGGAAAGTAAGTGAACTGCCTCGCTGGTTGGGCGAATCCCCCGGCGTTCGCGGCGCGCAACGGCGCGCGCTTCCAGCCTGGCACCCGCAAGATCAGCAAGATTGCTCAGCGCTTCCAATTGTTTTGTATTTGCATTTCGCGCCGCAACATCAAATACCGATAACACCCCAATGAGTTCGTGTGTGCTGGAAAAAATGGGCGCGGCAGCGTAAAAGCATACGTGCGGCGGGCTACTCACCAGCAGCAGATCGCGAACCCGTTTGTCTGCCAACGTATCGGATATAACGAACGCTCTTGGTGCTTGGGAAGCCCTGACTAACAGGCCGCTGTCAAATTGATGCAGGTAATGGCTAAAAAAACTTTGCTCAAGCGCTAATGCGCTGAGCGGAAAATTAAAACGCGACTTGAACCATTCGCGCGGACTGTTGTTTTGGGGCTGAATATTTTGTTGCGACCCGGCTTGGCCAAGGCTTAAGCGGTCAAAGCCAGCCCGATCAAAAAACGACAAACCCGCCATAGGTGTGTCCAGTGCCTCGGCGGCGCGGCGCGTCAGGTCGTCAAACGCAGGTTCAGGCGGCGTATCGAGAATTTCATAACGCGTCAGCTCGTTCGGAAGCTCAGTGGCTATCGCGTCGGAATGAGGATGAGGAGCGTACGCGTTTGAGTCAGCTAGAGTCACGGCCGTCGGCAGATTGAAATGATGCGGTTTGGCGAGATGGCCAATAAATAACGGCCCGTTAAATTCCAGTGTGGCGAGGTGAAAACAAGCAGTCGAGTGTACGAGTGGGCGATACGTTTAAATGTTAACAATTACCGAATTAACAATAATTTACCAAGTTAACGCTAAAGGCCTCACATAGCGCTGGCATCAGATGGGAAATTTCTACCGTCTTTATGGGATCAAAGTTGACGTTGCGAGACGTATTCGGCCTGTGTAAATTAACGAAGCGTGGCGGCTACCGGTGCGTGATCTGACGGCCGCTCAAGCTTGCGCGGCACCAAATCGATGTCGACGCTCTCGCAATTGCCGGCCAGACCAGCGGTCAACAACACGTGGTCGATACGCATACCAAGATTGCGTTTAAATCCGTTCATCCGGTAATCCCACCATGTATAGCTTTTGTCGGGCTGATCGAAGAGCCGAAAACTATCCTGCATGCCGAGCGCCAGGATACGCTGATAAGCGGCACGCTCTGCATCGCTGCACAACACTTGGCCCTCCCACGCTTTCGGGTCATACACATCGCGATCATCAGGCGCGATGTTGTAATCGCCCAGCAGGGCCACATCACCATAGTCGCGAATCGTCCGGGCCATGTATTGGGCGAGGCCATCCAACCATTTGAGCTTGTATTGGTATTTATCCGAGTCAATGGATTGACCATTCGGAATATAGACACAGACAACGCGAACCCCGTCAATAGTGGCGGCGATAACACGCTTTTGTTCATCCGGGAATTCCACCATGCCTTTGGACACGTCCTCAGGTCGCGAGCGAGACAAAATGGCAACGCCGTTATAGGTTTTCTGGCCGTCAAAAACGGCGTGATAGCCTGCTTCTTCAATCGCGGCCAGCGGAAATTTTATATCTTCCAGTTTTAACTCTTGCAGGCAAAGCGCATCTGGCTGATGTTCTTTTAGCCAGTCAATCACGTGCGGCAAACGCACATTTAACGAATTAACATTCCAGGTGACAAGCTTCATCGTGATCTCATTGCCCTATTTTTTAGTATTGTCTTTACCGGCAGACGGAGGCGTGCCGCGCGCTGACACGGTCGGCGTTAAATTGCCGTTAGTACGCGGATAAACGGCGGTGTCCGGTGCCGTCATCCAAGCGCTTTCGGAAAAACCTTTGAGTGTGGTTGCCCCTACCGTCATGGTAGGCACTTCCAATGCATCGACCAGGTCGTTCAAGCTGGCGGCGGCTTTGGCGTCGCTTTCTGGATTACGTTCGCCAAACGGAATTCCCCGCCTGCTCAACAATGCTCGACCTGCCACGCAACCGTCGCCACAATTGCTCGCATAAAGCATGGCTGGATTACTTTGTGCCGCCGCTTTTTGTGCGAACGGCGTTTTGTCCTGCTCGATAATGTTGTCGACCAGCTTTTTTTCTTGAGGAAGTTTTGCAGCTTTGGGCGGCGGCGTGTCGGAATAAGTTACCCGACCGTCTTTATCTTCCCACCGACAGAAAGTTTGCGCATCGACGCTGTCAACGGCGACGACAAGGGCAGCAAATACCACCATGGCGTGCAGGGTTGTATGCTGCCGTGTTTTAACTGTTTCGCATCCAAGCATATAGCCCTAGCCTCCTAAAAGCCCTAGCCTCCTAAAATTATGCTGCCAGCTTCAAGCCATTGTGCCGCAGTAGTGGCTCCATATCGGGCTTTCGGCCCCGAAACGCAATAAACGATTCCATGGCCGGGCGGCTGCCACCGCGTCCCAGCACTTCGCGGCGAAACTTGGCGCCCGTTTCGGCGTTGAGCACGCCAATATCCGGATAGAGTACGCTACCTTCTTCGAACGCGGCATAGGCGTCGGCTGACAAAACCTCGGCCCATTTGTAACTGTAATAGCCAGCGGCGTAACCGCCGCCAAAAATATGGCTGAAGGCATGCAAGGTGCGATTAAAGTCAGGATACTGCACAACTGCCACGGCACGCCTCACCGCAGCCACCAAATCATGCATCGAATCGCGCGTGGGATCAAAACCGGTGTGCAGTCGCATATCAAGCAGCGAGAACTCCAGCTGCCGCACAAAGCCCATCCCCGCCTGGAAATTTTTAGCGGCAATCATTTTGTCGAAGAGCGCACGCGGTAAAGCCTCGCCCGAGTCAACGTGCGCGGTCATGCGTTTCAACACATCCCATTCCCAGCAAAAATTTTCCATGAATTGCGACGGCAGCTCAACGGCATCCCATTCCACGCCGTTGATACCGGACACACTTAGTTCGTCCACTTCAGTCAGTAGCTGATGCAGGCCGTGGCCGAATTCGTGAAATAACGTAATCACATCATCATGGGTGAACAGCGCCGGTTTTCCGTCCACCGGGGCGGCAAAATTACAGGTCAGAAAGGCAACTGGATGTTGTACAGCGCCGTTTTTCATCCGGCGATTGATGGCATCGTCCATCCATGCGCCGCCACGCTTCGCGTCACGCGCATAGAGATCCAGATAAAACTCCCCAACGATGCCGCCGTCGATATTACGAACATCATAAAAGCGCGCATCTGAATGCCATACCTCGGTGTTGGAGGCGCTGATTTTCACGTTGTAGAGCGCTTCGATCACATGAAATAAACCCGCCAGCACTTTCGGTTCCTGAAAATACTGCTTCAATTCCTGATCCGAAAACGAGTAACGGTTTTCACGCAGTTTTTCGGACACATAGGAAACGTCCCATGCATTTACGCCGGGCATGTGTAGCTCGGCGTTGGCGAAGGCCAGCAGCTCTTTCCAATCCGCTTCCGCAAACGATTTTGCTTTGATGACCATGTCATCGAGAAAGCCGATAACGTCGGCTGGGGTCTCAGCCATTTTGGTGGCGAGCGAAACTTCGGAATAGTTTTTATAACCCAGCAGCACCGCGGTTTCGTGGCGAAGCTGAAGCATGCGGTTAATGGTTGCGCTGTTATCCCAGGCCGCGTTGGCACCGAGCTCAGAGCCGCGCGTCACATAGGCGCGGTACAAGCGTGCGCGCAGAGCTTGCGTGTCCGCGTATTGCATCACGGGTCCGTAACACGGGCCATGTAGGGTCAATTTCCAGCCAGGTTTACCTTCTGCCATGGCGGCTTCGCGAGCAACCGTTTTTACATCTTCAGGCACGCCTGACAGCTCGGACTCGTCTTCAATGAAGCACGCAAATTCGTTGGTGGCGTCCAGCACGTTGTCATTGAATGTCGACATCAGCGACGACAATTCTTCCTGAACGACTTGATAGCGTGCCTTTTTCTCGACTGATAATTCCGCGCCGCCCAGTCGAAAATCTCGCAGCTCGTTTTCAAGTGCCTGTTTCTGTGCGGGGCTTAACGAAGCATATTGCTCGCTGGCGCGAATCGCCTTGTATTTCGTATAAAGGGTTTCGTTTTGTGCAAGCTCCGTCCAATATTGGGTGATGATAGGTAGCATGTCGTTGTAAACTTCGCGCAATTCGGGCGAATTCACGACGCCGTTCAAATGGCCGACCACCCCCCACGCGCGCGACAATCGTTCGTTTACGTTATCGAGCGGCGTAATAAAGTTTTCCCAGCTTGCTGGCGCAGCATCAGCCGACAGCGATTCAATAGTTGCGCTCGCTTCGGCGATCAACACATTCATGGCCGGTTTAATATGCGTGGGCTGGATCGAGGCAAAGCGTGGCAAGCCGGAAAAATCGAGCAATGGGTTAGCTAAAGGTTTGGCCAAATCAGGATTGGCTAAATCAGGCGTCGCTAAATCGGATTCTTTAGTCATTTTCGTCATATCGTTAAATTCTACAGAGGCATCATGTTAGTCGATAATGCGGGAAGTGACCTAACAGCCTGTTGGAGTTCCCTTTATTCATATTGCTTCGGCTTTTTTCGCAGCCCGCTCCGTTTTTGCGGCGCGCATTTCAATTATTTACGCCATCTTCTTCAATGAGTGATTCACAGCGCACCGAGCAAGGCCGCCCATCCGACCAACACCCGGGCCAGAATCTTAGCCATCGCTTATCTGTCGCCCCAATGATGGATTGGACTGATCGGCATTGCCGAAAATTCCATCGCTTGCTGACGCGCCATGCGAGGCTGTATACCGAAATGGTGACAACTGGCGCGCTTATTCACGGTAATCAGCCACGCCATCTGGATTTTAATTCGGCAGAGCATCCGCTTGCGTTGCAGTTAGGCGGAAGTGAATCAAGTGACCTCGCCATCTGCGCAAAACTAGGTGAGAAATGGGGTTACGACGAGATCAATTTGAACTGCGGCTGCCCATCAGAACGCGTGCAGCGCGGCAGCTTTGGCGCGTGCCTGATGGCGGAACCCGCGCTGGTGGCGGACTGCGTGAAAGCCATGGTGGACGCAACCTCAATTCCCGTTACCGTCAAACACCGCGTCGGTATTGATGCTCACGAAGAATATGAATTCGTTCGTGATTTTGTTGGTCGCGTGGCGGAGGCTGGCTGCAATGTTTTTATTGCCCATGCACGCAACGCGATTCTCCAAGGCTTGTCGCCAAAAGAGAATCGCGAAGTACCGCCGCTCAAATATGGCCACGTCTATCAGTTAAAAAAAGATTTCCCGCATCTAACAATTGTCATCAATGGCGGGATCGATTCGGCTGACCAAATACACGAGCATTTACGACACGTGGACGGCGTAATGATCGGCCGTGAGGCGTACCACAATCCCTACTGGCTGGCGTCGTGGGATCGCGAGTTCTACGGCGACGACCATGAAGCGACCACCCGTGAAGCGGTGGAAGCCGCTATGATCGAGTACGCGAATGAGCAAGTCGCCGCCGGATCCACTCGCCACGCGGTGATGCGACATATGGTCGGGCTCTACAAAGGCCTGTCCGGTGCCAGAGCATGGCGTCGTAAGCTGACCGGCGCAGACATCGAGCGCGTAACAAAGATGTTGGCGTCAGCCGAGGGGTGATTTAAAAACACTAGCACTGGCGCGCAGTTTGGAGCAATGATGGCTCAAGATGCCCGCACCTATTGGTTCCTCAGATATAAGGTTTCGGTCGTGCGCGTTCATTTCTCTTATTTCTCGTATTATTGGTCGTTGCTCCACGTAAAACGTCGTCTGCATTTAATTGTCTTAACAAGCCTAGTGGTAAATCCGCACGCGGCGAAGCATGTTGACGTCGCTATAATCCGTTTTTAAATTTACTGTGAATTGATCACTATTTTGATGACCATTCGAAGATATTCAGTGTTCACGCTTTGGGCTGTGTCCCTCGTTCTGGCAGCGGGTTGCGCGAGCAATTTGCTGGGCCTGAGTGAAATCAAATTTTCACATGCCGAATTAACCGAGCGTTTGGCAAAACGGTTTCCGCTGGAAAAAAGTGTAGCGGGACTACTCGATGTGTCCCTGACGCGGCCACGCGTCGATGCGCGCGAGGAAGCGGGCAAAGAAGCACGCCTGGCGGCGACGTTCGATGTGCAAATCAAGTTGGCGCTATCTCATAAAACCATTTCGGGCATTTTGTCGATGTCGGGAAAACCGCGCTACGATGCGCCGAGCCGCTCAATTTTTATCAGCGATGTTCGGGTCGATACGATCCGTGTTGACAACATGCCAGACGCGCTTTCAGGTGCGCTAGCCCGAGTGGCGTCCTCGATTGCACGCGACAACATTGAAGACAAACCGTTGCGAACCTTTACAGAAGCCGAATTAACCCGCTTCGGCTTGACCCTGAACCCACAACGCATTGATGTGCGCCGCGAGGGTATTGCACTGGTAATGAAATAACGCTTGAAGGGGCAACGTTGGAAATAATTCTTTTAATTAAGGCACTCATTCTTGGGTTTGTAGAGGGGCTCACCGAGTTTTTACCGGTTTCGTCCACGGGTCATTTGGTGTTGGCAGCCGATTTGTTGGGGCTCGCTGGCGACGACAAAATGAAGGTATTCGAGATCGTGATCCAGCCGGGCGCCATCCTGGCGGTGTGCTGGGAATTTCGCCAGCGATTAATCACCACGTTTTCAGGCGTGTTGAAGGATGTGGTTGCGCAGCGTTTTGCGATCAATATTCTGGTCGCATTTTTACCGTTTGTAATAGTGGGGCTGGTCGTCTATAAAACACTACAGGCTGCGCTATTCCATCCATTCCCGATTGCACTGGCGTTCATAATTGGCGGCGTCATTATTCTGTTTGCCGAGCGCTGGTACAAAATGCGCGCGGCCAGCGGATTGCCGCCGCGCGTTGAAACGATTGACCAGATGACATGGCAAGATGCGCTAAAGGTCGGGATTGCGCAATGTGCCGCGTTAATCCCTGGTACCTCTCGATCCGGGGCAACGATCATCGGTGGAATGTTCTTTGGACTTTCGCGAAAATGCGCGACCGAATTTACTTTTTTCCTCGCGATTCCTACGCTGATGGGGGCTACTGTTTATTCGCTTTGGAAAGCCCGCACGCTATTGTCGGCAAGCGATATTCCAATGTTCAGTGTCGGCTTTATCGCTTCGTTTGTCAGTGCGTTTATCGTAGTGCGTTGGTTCATTCGTTACGTGAGCACTCATGACTTCAGAATCTTTGCCTGGTATCGAATTTTGTTCGGCATTATTGTGCTGGCAACGTCTTACTTCGGCGTGGTGAGCTGGGCAAAAACGTAGGCCAGAAACTCTGGACACCCCAACAAAAAACCGGCTGAAGCCGGTTTTTTGTTGGGTAATGCATGCGCACAGAACATATGCATTAGGCGATTTGCGTTAAGCCAATTTCAGTTTCAACGCATTCCTGACCTAGCCGCAAGCTCACTCTTTGTTAGCCTAAGCGTCTATTTTGCAGCCGCAATATGTTTGGTGTATGAACGAATCATCGCCAGCAATTGTTCTTCCTGGTATGGCTTGCCCATGTATTCATTGACGCCCAACTCCATCGCGCGGTTGCGGTGTTTGTCTGCGGTTCGCGACGTAATCATGATGATTGGAATGTCGCGCGCTTTCGCATCCGCACGCACGTTGCGTGCGAATTCAAATCCATCCATACGCGGCATTTCGATATCCAACAGGATGATATCG
The DNA here is from genome assembly GCA_025359285.1 of Burkholderiales bacterium. Classification (GTDB taxonomy): domain Bacteria; phylum Pseudomonadota; class Gammaproteobacteria; order Burkholderiales; family Usitatibacteraceae; genus UKL13-2. The sequence continues at coordinate 29,420 of JANYGV010000168.1, read as the reverse complement.
GGCTGAATATCCTGCAATTGCTGCAGCCCATCCACACCATCTTTTGCCGTCGCGACTTCAAAGCCTTCGCGGGTGAGCATACGGCTGGTGATTTTGCGCACGGTAAGCGAATCGTCCACCACCATGACCAACGGAATAGTGCGTGCAAGCGTCGGCACGTCATCCTTGATGAACCCACCTTCGTCGAACGTATTCGCCGCAATCGTTTCGGCGAGGGATGGCCCCCGCATCATTTGAGCATCGGCGAGCGCCACGATTTCGGGTGTTCCCTGCGATGACTCCACGGCAAACCCCATCGACTCAGATGATGCGATATCGTTCGCGGCTTTCTCAACCTTGTCGACCTTTTCTACCTTAACGGTAGCAGCCTCGCGGAACACCAGCTGAACCGGATTCAAAATCAGGATAACCTGACCCGAGCCCATGACCGTGGCACCGGCCACACCGACCAAGCGGGCAAGTTGTGGGCCAATGTTTTTCACCACAATCTCACGATTACCGATGATTTCATCCACCTGCACAGCGGCGCGTTGTTGACCGCTCTTGGCGAGAATCACCACGGCCTTGCGTTGCGCTGAGATAGTGGGCTTGCCGCCGAGCATGGCTTCCATCGAGCGCAGCGGGTACTTGTTGCCTTTCCAGTCGATCTCATTGAGTTCCAACAAAGGCTCGTAGCGTTTGCCCTTGTATTCCTGAACTTGTTCAATCATCACCGATGGGATGGCGTAAGTGGTCTCATTGACCACCACCATCACCGCTTGAGTTACGGCGAGTGTGAGTGGTAACGCAATCGTGAACGACGTGCCACGGCCCGGCGTGGAGCTGATATCAATGCGGCCACCGAGAGAAACGATCTCGCTGCGCACTACGTCCATGCCAACGCCGCGGCCTGAAATCTGTGTGACCTCATCTGCGGTGGAAAAACCAGCCATGAAAATATATTGGGTAAGCTGTGCTTCTGTTACTTCGTCATTCGCGGCCAGCAATCCTTGCCGAATGGCTTTTTCGCGAATTCGTGTGAAATTCAAGCCGCCGCCATCGTCTGACAGCGTCAACATAATCTCGTTACCGGCCTGACGTGCATCGATGGTGATTTCACCAATTTCCGATTTACCTCGCGCGGTTCGTTCATGCGGCATTTCGAGTCCATGCGACACAGCATTACGCAGCAAGTGCTCAAACGGCCCGGTGATTTTTTCGAGTACCGAACGATCAATCTCTACGCGTACACCGCGAAACTCAAGATTTGCTTTTTTGTCGAGTTCTTTTGCTGTTTGCCGAACGAGGCGGTAAAAGCGATCCTGCAAATTGCCCAAGGGCACCAGCCGCACGCCCATCAATCCCTGTTGCAGATCGCGGTTCAAACGTGCCTGCTGCAGCAACGCAGCCTCCGTCTCGTCAATATTGGAATTGAGAGATTGCTGCAACGTCACCACGTCGTTCAAGCTTTCAGCCAGGAAGCGCGTAATCTCCTGCATACGCGAGAAGCGGTCGAACTCCAGCGGATCAAATTCAGCACCAAGCTCTTGTTGCTCTTTGGTGCGCGATTGAATTTGTGTTTCTGCTTGAATTTCAATCTCGCGCAGTTGCACCTTCATCCGGGTAACGTTTTCCGAAAGCTCGAGCAACGCGCGCTTGAAAGTAATCATTTCAAGGTCAATTCGCGAACGTGCAATCGCCAATTCACCGGCCTCATTAACGAAGCGATCAATCATGTCGGCGTTAACGCGCAGAAGGGCTTGGCGCTCACGACCTTCAAGTTTTTCGCCTTCGGCTACAATTTCGGCGCGCGCAGCAGCCAACTTAGCCAACGGTGCCGGAAGCTGGCTGGATACATCGGCCACCATCGGAATTTCGATCGGGGCAGCAAGCTCACCTTTTGCAATGCGATCCAGCGCTGCATTAAAACGATCCAGACCTTCATCAATTCTGTCGAACTTGGCCGTCGCAGGAACAGCTTCTGCTTCCATCTCGATAATATCGGTTTCCATCACGTGCGCAAGTTCGCCCAAGCGCATCAAACCGGCCATGCGCGCAGAACCTTTTAGCGTATGCAAGTGGCGGGCAAGCTCAGTCACCGGTGCATGATTGACAGGCGAAGCGCGCCAGCGACGGAGCGCATCACCCACCTGCGGCACGATTTCCTGCGCTTCTTCGAGGAAAATTGGCAGCAAATCGGGATCGATATCGTCCTGAACTGTTCGACGATCCTTGCCGGATTCAAATTGTGGTGATTGGGTGGCTGCGACCGCCGCGATAACCGTATCGGTTATTGGTAGCGGGCTTGGCGTATGCGCGATGGCATCTGCACCAAGCGCAGCCAATCCTGTCATCGCTGCCGCTCCACTCGCGACGTTCAGCCACACTGAGGAATCAAATATGGGTGTGTCGATTGCAGGTGGCTTTTCACTTGCTGCAATATCAGACTCGATTTTTGCGGTGTCGGCAACCGCAGGTTCTGCGGCGTAAACAGGATTGCTATCAGGGGCACCTATTGCTTCTGTTGTCGGCTCTAGCGCTGCTTCTGCAACAGGCGCTTCCCCTACTTGCAATTCGACTAATGGCGTTATTTCAGCGGTGTATGCCGAGTCAAAGAATGCAGGAACATGGTCAGCTTCAATTGACTCCGTGGGTTCGACTGGGACTGGCGGCGGCAACTCTGCTGTTGCATCGGCAGGAGTTGATACAGGGTCGTCGAAGAAATCAAAATCATTGGTGTAGTCACTCTCCACACGATTCGGTGGCACAAATGCCACATCCGGTTTGAGACTTGGCTCTATAACCGGGTCTGCAATAGCCTGCAAGTTTTGTGCGATAAGTGCCGGTGTATGGCTGGCTTCAGAAGGCATCGGCGGCAGCGGGCCCGGCAGTTCTGCCTCTATCTCAGGAATAATCAATAAGCGCTGGGTTACTTTTAGCGGCGCTGATAGATTAGTGCCCTCACCAATTTTGCGCGCATCTGCAAACTCGGTACGCAAATCTTTTAATTCCTGTTCGAGGTCGGGGCGCGGCGTTGGCGCGTCGTGGCTTACCAACCCACGAACCATCGTCGCGAGAGCCTCAACACTCTGGCTGGTGACTGATAAGCGACGCGGTGTCCATGATGGTGGCACGTCAATGGCGTCCTGCAGCCATTTTTCGAGCGCATGCGCGACATCAGCAATCATCATGAAGCCGGTGGTGCGAGACGAGCTGGTGAGGGTGTGTGCGGCGCGCATGAATTCATGCGAAACCGGGCGCATTCCATTCGATTCGAGCGAGAACATTTCATTCTCTAGTGTGGCGATATGCGCCTTCGCTTCTTCAATATAAATGTCGAAGAAAGGAGCCGGTATCGATACCGAGCCAATACGAATTTCAGGTGGGCTGGCAAAAACGAGCCCGCTGTCGTCGCTGTCGTTGGTCACGCTCTCTAGCGACGGTGCAGCAAGATGTGTTGGCAATGCCGGCGGTATCAAATCCAACGCCAAGTGCGATACCAAAGCGCTGAATTCAACCGGCTGGGCGGGCACCCCTGCCTCAGTCGCCTTTGCCGCTAAAGGCAAATCAACCGATAACGGCTCAGCAGGTGGCACCTCAATTTGTTGGAGCGGTGGCAGTTCAAACGGCTTGTCCAGATCAAGCGACGGTAAATCGAAAGCTTCAAAAGTGCGCTCGACAACGCCTGCGACCGGCAAATCAGACTTTGCTAATGGCGCCGCCAGGTTAGGCGTTGATGTTAATGAATCTGGTGATAATGGCGCTGACGAAGGCAGCTGAATTTCTTTGTCGTTTTTGATCAGATCAGCCAAGCGCGCTATTTCAGCACCATCGATCACGGCTACACCCGTTTGCTGCAAAGTCGCAACCCAACCGCTAAAGGCCGTCGACGTATGATCGATGAAATGCATGAGGCTTGGCGACGCGGGCTTTTCGTCTTTTAGCCATTTGTTCAAAGCCTGTTCACAATTCCACGCTACCTCACCAAGATCATTTAGGCCAACCATGCGCCCGGAGCCTTTGAGTGTGTGGTAGCCGCGCCGGATCGTGGTTAGCGATTCTTTTTCGTGCGGACTAGCTCGCAAAATGTCAAGATTCTGGCGAATAGTTTCGACGACTTCAGTCGCCTCTTCCAGGAAAATTTCCAGTAATTCTTGATCGACTTCTGATGAAGGTGCATCAATCAACTGTACGGTTTGCGGTGCCGGTGTTTCAGTAGGTTTCTGCGGTGCAATATCCTGCAAGGCGGCACTCATGCCGGCGTTCATCGGGTCAAACGTACCGTCGATTGCTTTCAATGCTTCGTCGCTGGATTTGGCTGATTTTGTATCCGCAATCAACTCAGCTTCTTGCTTCAACTCTTTAACAGCATCACGCAGTTGATCGCGTGTTGCAGTCGCTTCAGGCTGCTGTTTCCAATCCTCGTATAGCGCTTGTACTTTTTGCTTGGCTACGTCAACGTCACCCGCCGTGACGGGCGACTTAACCATGCTTTGCTCGGCCTCAACCGGCTTGGTAGCAAGACCAAAACGAACTAAAGCAGGCATCAATATATTTCTTGGTGACGCTGCTCCCTGCTGAAGCGCAGTAACGTAAAGCCCAAGCGCAGAAATACCTTCAGCCAAATTCTCGGCATCATCGCCCACGCCTTTCATCGCCCCGGATGCAAATTGCGATACGCGATCTCGTAACATTTGATTAAGGCCGGCTGCTTCGTCCAATTCCAAAATTGACAGCGCGCCTTGTACCTGCGAAAACAACGGCAGCAATGGCGACAATTCGCCTGTCCGAGACGGATCACGGAAATAATTATCCAGCGCGGTTTCGATGGTGGTGAGGTTTACCTGGACCTCTTGGCCGACCTGGAACATCAACATCCGCTCTTGCGCTCGCTTGGTGATGTCATCCATCAGCGGATTAACGGATGGGTCGAGTGTCGGCAGTACTGCACCCGCCATGGCCCCCTTCACCCGTTCAGTGACGCTCGCGACTTGCTGCGCGAAATCTGTAGAGAGGCGGAAATAATTTTCAAGCGATGATTCGGCAAACAAAAGCGCAGTCGCCACTTCCAGGCCCTGTGGCTCTGTCAGGGCAGTAGCGGATTTACGCAAATGTGCGCCCGCCTCGGCGAGTACCTGCAATAGCTTTGAAAGATCTTTATTCGACTGTTGCAAAGATTCCCGCGCCAATGCCTCGCTGTCGATGCCAAAGGGCTCTAACGCGGGTCGATTACCCGTGGTAAATTTTAGCCAATGATCTTTTAGCGTTTGCAGCCGTTCACGCATCGCGCGCAAAACGGTTTTTAGTTGATCATCCAGGGCGGTGTCGCGACCCGCATCTGGCATCGCCAGAAGTTCATCCAGACGATACAGCTCACGGATTCTATTCAATCGTTCAGTTTGAGCTTTTGACTTGCCAATCACCAATAGCAAATCACGGAATAATTTTTCGGGTACTTTTTGTATGCCTTCGATCAACAGCTTGATTTGCTGATCAATTTTGCCAAATAGCTGTACCGCAAGTGTGCCTGCATCGGCGGGATCGCTCGCCATTGCGTCAAAAAATCCGCTGGCAGTGAACCAGAACGAGCGAGTAGGCGATGTGACCTGGAGCGCTTCAATCGCCAGTGTTGCGTTTCGCATTTCGCGGGCACCACCCAACAAATCTTTGTCACGAAGTAGTTTGAGTAACCCGGTTTGATACATGCTGCGTCGATGTTTTATCGCGGCTATCAGTGCGTCCGATTTCGGCAATGCAATTGTGTCGTCGGGCATGGGAATTGCGACCGACAAATCCGGCGAAAATAAGTCGCTCTCGGAGGCATCAGTCGCCCCACGGGCTTTATTCACTGCCAAATAAGCGGCCGCCAACATCATGGGTCGGTCGGTCTCACCAGCCATCAGATTATCGAGATATGCAGACAGGCTGGCGGTGGCGCTTTTCACGACGGCGATACGGGTCGCCGTCTCGCCACGTGCGTCCAAATTTTCAAAAGTGCTGACCAGCTTTTCGATTTCTTCGTTGAATCTCGTGGCTGCACCGAGCGCGACCATCGATAGTGCGCCAGTAACTTGGTGTAAGTGCGTCGCGATATATTTGATCGATTTCACATCCCCCGGCTCTGCCGCGAGCGCGTCAAGGTGCGAGCGAGCCTCGAACAATGAGTGCTCAATCTCGGTCTTGACCCATGAAAGGGGGCCAACATCGAAGCTGGCTTTTGGATTAGAGGACATTATATTTGGGTCTAGAGTCTTATCTGATCAGTCGGCCAGAGTTCGGTTGCAAAAACAGCGCATGTTGGGGCGTTGGTGAGGACGCGCCATATTTAGTATGAAAGCCAACTTTCGTAACGTTATAGCTTGAAGCCCGAAACGGAAGCCTTCAAATCAGACGCCACGTCAGCCAAATCTTTAATCGAGGTGGCCGTTTGTTGCGTACCCACGGATGTCTGACGGTTAATTTCCAGGATGTCCTGCATGTTCCGCGCAACTTTATTGGCAGAAGTCGCCTGAGCTTGGGCATCATCAGAAATCTTCTGAATAAGGCCAGCAAGATTTTTTGTCACCAAGTCAATTTCGCTCAAGGCTTGTCCAGCAGCGTCTGACAGCTTGGCACCTTCAACCACACCGGTTGTCGACTTCTCCATAGCCGCAACAGCATCTTGAGTATCGGCCTGAATAGTTTTTACAATCGCCCCGATCTGCTTGGTTGCTTCGCCAGAACGCTCCGCTAGTCGCTGAACCTCTTCCGCAACCACCGAGAAACCCCGGCCCGCTTCACCGGCAGATGCTGCCTGAATGGCGGCATTTAGCGCCAATACGTTCGTTTGTTCGGTAATGTCTGAAATCAATTCCACGATTTCGCCAATTTCTTGTGAGCTCTCACCAAGACGCTTGATCCGTTTCGAGGTCTCCTGAATCTGTTCACGAATATCGTTCATGCCAGTAATGGAGTTTTGCACCGCCATGCGGCCTTTGTCCGCCGCCGCCAATGAGCGCATAGCGACCTGTGAAGACTCTTCGGCAGAAGCCGACACCAGCGTGAGGGTTTCAGCCACACGCAGCACGTCCTGCGTGGTGTTTTGAATTTCCTTTGACTGTTTTTCTGCGGCGTCAAGCAACTGAACCGAAACCGCCTGCGCTTGCTGTGACCGCACTGACACCGAATTTGACGCATTATTTACGCCTGTTACCAAGGTGCGCAATTCGTCAATGGTGTAATTCATCGAGTCTGCAATCGCACCTGTGATGTCTTCGGTTACCTTCGCGCGAATCGTCAAGTCACCGTCAGCAAGATCACCCATCTCGTTCAGAAGCCGCAAAATAGCCTCCTGATTTCGCTTGTTTTCCGCCTCAGACTCCGCGGCACGACGACGTGCATCGCTCAGGAAAACCACTGCTAACAAGCTCAATGTGGCCAGTGCCAGCAAACCAAACAACAGCGCCAGCAGTAGCGGGAAATTGTTTTTCTCTACCGCCAAAGCGCCCTGTAGCTGTTCAACGTTGCCCAGCAATTGCTCCGATCCCTCTTGCAGGGCGCGTCCAGATTGCCGCGCGGATACCAGCTTCTGAACGTTACCCAGAATAGGCTGTATGTTTTGCTCAAATGACGCAAATTGCTCGCGCAATTTAGCCACGCGCGCTTTGGTATCGCCGTCACGAAGCGCATTAATACCAAGCGCATCAGAACCCGATTCCAGCGCTTTAATAAGCTCGCGGAAATCGTTCGTGTCTTTACCCATCAGAAATGGCACTTCGGGATCAATCACATCCGAGCCCAAAATCTCAGCAGAACCTCGGCCCAGCCGCTCGGCATAAAACGTCAGCCGGTTGACCTTCAAAATTTGTGCGGGAGGGGCGTTTGATTGCTGCATCAAGCCTGTTAAGTCCTGAGAAAGCGCCGCCAACTCTTCTGCGCCCGAGCGCACCTGTGCGATGTTGCGGGACAAATCGGTCAAGTCAGTCATGGCGGCAAGAATCGAGGTAGCCGCATTATGTGAGTCCTGGAATCGCTTGGTTAATTCTTCCAGCCTTGAAGTGAGCTCTTCTGAAACACGAGCTGACGGAACCGTCGTGGAGAATGCATCACCGCCAGTGTTCAAAAGATCAAGATAGCGCTGAAATTCATCACGGCTGTCTTGGAGCTGTTGAAACGCCTTGGGGTCACCGCGTGCAGCTAAGCCCCCCGATTTTGCTAAGCGCTGGGTGTGAAACTGCAGCTGCGAAGTAATGTTGGTGAAGGTCGAAGCCTGATCCTTCTTGATTTGATAATAAACGGTGGCGCCAATCGCGGAGAGCACGAAAATGGCTGCAATAATCAGCAGAATCACGAGTTGGTTGACCAGTGGCTTTTCGCCAATAATGGGCAACTTGAAAACCCCCGTTGTGACCTTTTTAGGCTTGGTTACCTTGGTTGCCGCGACCGCGGCGGCAATTTTCTGCGTTTTATTGGCAGCAGCATTAAACCCGGAATTGGTGGCGGGGCCCTGCAGCGTGGTTTGTGACGTTGTTTGTGCGCTAGCGAGCGGATTTGGCGCTTTGGGCGTTGTCATTTTTTTCTTGCCGAAGCCAAATAAACTGAAACCCCCTCCAGCTTTTTTAGCTGGTTTGGCCTCCGCCTTGGCAGGTGCTTTTTTAGCAGGCGGTGGCGGCGTACCCGCTGGCTTTGCGCCCGCTTTTATACTAGCCGCTGGATTATCAGCAGAGTTTTCGGCTTTATTCAGGCTGCCGGGAATGGGTAATTTGAGGGCCATGGGACTTCTCCAGTACTAGTTGCTTTTCGATGCGCCGCTATGCGGTCGCTAGTGCGCCACTGAGACCAACTTCAAGAAAACGTGTTTCACGTGCCAGCGCTTCGAGATCAAGTTCAAGCCAAGCGGCGTTGTTTTGATCATGAAACCGCGCTTTAATCCACGGCTTTAATGCGTCACGCTCGCTGATTTGCGTGAATATTTCTGGATTACGGAGTCCAAGCATTTTGCTTACCAGCAGCCCGGAACCTTCAATAATTTTTTCGTGCACCAACACAACCCGCCGCTCGGTGTTCGCGACAATTGCCTCGCCACCTTGGAACGCGGAGAAATCGATCGTGCTATATAACTTTCCGCGAACGTTGGATACACCGCGGAACCACGCCTCCGTCTGCGGTACCTGAAAAAAGCCGGGCACCGGGATTACTTCAGAAACGTCTGAAAGACTCACCAGCCAATTATCAGCGCCCACCTGAAACCCAAGTTTGGACGCCACTGTTTTACGCGACGACAAGTCACGAAGACGTTCGGCAAACTTTTGCTGAAATTCACGGAGACTGGTTTTGCGAGCCATAGCGGCAGTCTTAACCCAGGGCCTTGATCTTTGCGATCAGATCGTCGCCAGTAACCGGTTTTACCAAGTAGTCTTTGGCTCCCTGCCGCATGCCCCAAATTTTGTCTGTTTCCTGGTCTTTGGTCGTACAGATGAAAACAGGTATGTGCTTCGTCGTTTCTTCTCTGAATATCGCACGAGTGGCCTGAAAGCCATTGAGCCCGGGCATGACAACATCCATCAAAATCAGGTCAGGAAGTTCCGCTTTGGCCTTCTCGACGCCCTCTTCGCCGCTCGTCGCGAGCACTGTGGAATAACCTGCCTTGGTTAGCAACGCTTCGAGAAACGCGCGTTCAGTGGGGGAGTCATCAACGATCAGGATTTTTTTTACTGCCATGGCTTGCTCCAATATTTTCTGTGAATCAAATGTTAACGCGATGTGGCTGGCACAGCTTTTTGAAGCGGCATCATCCGACGAACGGCATTGATGAAAACAGTTTTAATAAAAACAGCCTTGATGAATTTGCCAATGCGGCGGAATTCAAAATTTGAAAATACAGCAACAAATACGATGCTGCTTATTCAATATCCCGCGATGGAGAGTGGTCAATGCAGCGCCTACGATTTTGCATCTTGCGCCGCTTTTTTGAGGGCCAAATGCGTTTCCACGGTCTTTAATAAACTGTCTTTCGAGAAAGGCTTGGTTAAGTACTCGTCAGACCCAACCATTCGCCCGCGTGCACGGTCAAAAAGCGAATCTTTACTCGACAACATAATGACGGGCGTTAAACGATGCTTGGCATTTTTTTTTATCAACGCACACGTCTGGTATCCATCCAACCGCGGCATCATGATGTCCACAAAAATCAAGTCAGGTTGATGATCGGCAATTTTGGCGAGTGCATCAAAGCCGTTGTCTGCAAGAATTACTTGGCAACCTGCTTGCATCAGAAAAATCTCGGCTGATCGACGAATCGTATTCGAATCGTCGATTACCATTACTCTCACACCTGACAAAGCCTTTGTTTCAGCCACACCGTTCCCTAAATTTTCGAGTCGTCGTTGTTTATTTTCCGGTCTTTTTGATTCATAAACACCCAGCATTTCATTGGGGTCGAATTTACGCAGCTGCGTACGTAAATGCCATTACCGACTTCTTTGACGCTCTGTTGGTCACTACAGTAACGTGTTTTTTCTTTCGAAACAATAGGAAAGCGCACAAACATCAAGCAATTTCACAATTTTTTATCTTATGGACCACTTACGCAATATGCATCCGCGACTATTTCATCCGATCACGTATTTTAAAACGTTCCGAGAGCCGCTAAATCTCAACCATTTCAAAATCTTCTTTGCGTGCGCCGCATTCGGGGCAGCTCCAGCTGATCGGAACATCCTCCCACCGAGTGCCGGGAGCAATATCGTCGTCGGGCGAGCCAACTGACTCGTCGTAAATCCAGCCGCAGACCAAGCACATCCAAGTTTTGTCGGGTTTTGAGCTCGGGTCATCGATTTGTGCAGATTGCGTCATTTGGTAGTGTCCTGGCGAGGAGGTGAGTGCCGTACAACTGAAGCGTTGAAGATACAATGTCAAAAACAATTTGCAATAAAAGTGGCCGATTGTAACTTGCATTACGTTTTTTCGATGTTGATTTCCCACACGTCATATTTTTCTTTTGTTACTTATCTTATTGTTATATTTCATGACCGATTACCCAAAAGCGCCGCCCGCAGTATTGACCTTCGCGGCGACCGACCCCTCGGGTGGGGCTGGCGTGCAAGCCGATATTCTTACATTGGCCAGCATGGGTTGCCACCCGCTATCTGTTATTACCGCGATCACCGTGCAAGATACCAGCGGGGTTGAGGGCATATCGCCAGTCGATTCGGACTGGGTGGCGGATCAGGCAAGAGCAATACTTGAAGATATCCCGGTTGCCGCATTCAAAATTGGCGTGATGGGAAGTTTGGAAAACATCGCAGTCATTGCCGAAATTGTATCGGACTACCCGGAAATCCCGCTCATTCTTGACCCGGTATTTGCATCGGCACGCGGTGACGAATTTGCCAATGATGAGAATATTCAGGCTATCCGTGAGCTACTCATCCCGCAATCGACCATCATCACGCCGAATTCAATCGAGCTTAAACGTCTTGGTCTAGAAGATGAGGAAGAAGATGTGCTGCTGGAAATTTTGGCGCAACGCCTGATTGCACTCGGCGCGGAGTACGTGCTGGTGACGGGCACGCACGAATCGACGGCCGATGTGATCAATACCCTGTTCCATGACAAAGGAATTATCCGCAGTGATACCTGGAAACGTTTGCCGGGCAGTTTTCATGGCTCAGGTTGTACGCTTGCCTCGGCGATTGCGGCGACCATGGCGCGCGGGCTAGATATCTCGGACGCCGTTCGCGAGGCGCAAGAGTACACCTGGCAATCGCTCAAATTTGGGTTCAGACCCGGCATGGGTCAATTTGTACCAGACCGATTATTTTGGGCTCGCGATGATGAGGACGATGTAGAAAATGTTGAGCCGGATGCATCGGGCAACACATCGGACGCGACTGACCCACAAGGTACGCGGCATTAAAATATTTGGTGAAGTTGATTTGAATTGGCATGAACTCAATAACGTCAGGCAGTCCCATTCGCGGGCTTTACGCCATCACACCAGAGTGCGCAAGCACTGCTGAATTAATCCGCAAAGTGGCTGCGGCGCTAGCGGGAGGCGTGAAAGTGGTTCAGTACCGGCAAAAAAATCAATCCGCTGATAATCAAGTATTGCAAGCGCATGAGTTGAATAAACTTTGTAGTGCCCAGAATGCGTTACTGATAATCAACGACAACATTGAGTTAGCGATTAGGGTTGATGCAGCGGGCGTGCATCTGGGTCGCGATGACGTCGGCTTGACCGAGGCGCGAGGTTTACTGGGCAAGCAAAAAATTATTGGCATATCTTGCTACGATCAAATGCCGTTAGCTGAAACTGCGGTGTCAGCAGGGGCTGATTACATTGCCTTTGGCGCATTCTTTTTGTCAGCTGTAAAACCCCACGCAGTACGCGCAGATCTGGCAATGGTTCGCACCGCAAAGAAACAATTTAGCGTGCCGATTGTCGCTATCGGCGGCATTTCACTGCAAAATGCAGCACCACTATTGAGCGCTGGCGCTGATGCGGTTGCGGTTATTTCCGATTTGTTCAACGCCCCGGACATCACCGCCCACGCTTTCGCCTTTCAACAACTTTTCGCAGAAAAAATTTAACGACTATGTACGATCAAAGCAAACAACTTTTTGAAAAATCCCAACGTGTTATCCCCGGCGGTGTTAATTCTCCGGTACGCGCGTTTCGCTCAGTGGGTGGCACGCCGATTTTTTTTCGTGAAGCCAAAGGTGCCTACATGTGGGATGTGGATGGCAACAAATACATTGATTACATTGGCTCCTGGGGCCCTGCAATCCTCGGGCACGCTCATCCTGAGGTGGTCGCAGCAGTGCAAGAACGGGCTGCGAGGGGCATGAGTTTTGGGGCGCCCACCGAGGCTGAGCTGGAGCTCGCAGAGCGTTTGGTGGCGCTGCTGCCGTCGATTGAACAGGTAAGGCTGACGAGCTCAGGCACTGAAGCCACAATGAGTGCGATTCGCCTGGCGCGCGGTTTTACAGGGCGCACCAAAATCTTGAAATTTGAAGGCTGCTATCACGGTCACGGTGATGCCTTGTTGGTGAAAGCAGGTTCAGGAGCGCTCACGTTTGGTCATCCAAGCTCGGCGGGTGTGCCCGCCGATGTGGTGGCGAATACATTGGTGCTGGCTTATAACGAATTGGATGAGTTGGAGAAAGCGTTCGCCGAGATTGGCGACGAGCTTGCTTGTGTGATCATTGAGCCGATCGCAGGCAATATGAATTTCGTCATGCCCTCCCGCGAATATCTGAACGCCCTACGTTCGCTGTGCACTAAACATGGCGCGGTGTTGATTTTTGATGAGGTGATGACCGGCTTTAGAGTAGGGCTGCATGGCGCGCAAGGACACTACGGCATCGCGCCGGATTTGACCACGCTGGGTAAAGTGATCGGCGGCGGCATGCCGGTAGGCGCTTTTGGCGGGCGGCGCGACATCATGGCGCATTTGGCCCCACTTGGCGGGGTGTACCAAGCAGGCACGCTTTCTGGTAATCCGGTGGCCGTAGCAGCGGGACTGAAAACATTGGAATTAGTGGCTAAACCGGGCTTTTTCGATTCGTTAGCGGCGACCACGTCAAAAATGGTAGCGGGCGTTAAAGATGCTGCGCGTGCGGCCGGCGTGCCGATGTCTGGCGCCAGCTTGGGCGGTATGTTTGGTTTGTATTTTTCAGAGAAATTGCCGACTAATTACGCTGAGGTCATGGCGGCAGATCGAGAGCGATTCAACATTTATTTCCACGGTATGTTAGCCCGAGGAATTTACTTGGCACCGTCTGCGTTTGAAGCTGGTTTTGTCTCAGCGATGCACGATTCAAGCGATGTTGAAGCCACCATTTTAGCCGCGCGCGAGGTATTTAAGTCTTTATAACTATTGATAGATCCTGAACTGGTCGCAAGGTATGCAAGCGCACAATAGCTGATGAAAGTTACCATTGACAATGTAGCGCTTGCTGCGCTGATTTTCGCGGTCGTCGCGATTGGTGCAGTTTCGTTAGTGGCAACCGTATCTAGTGAAAACCTGATTGCCGAAAATGAGCGCGCGCTTCGCACTCAACGGCTCGTGTCGAGTCTTGAAGCGATTCGTTTCCAGTCACTCGCCATTAACGTGGGCCAACAGAACTTTGCCATTACCGGGGATGAGCAAAATCTCACGCGTTATCGCGCGGGCGTTGTCGAGGCCGAGGCCGAGCTGCATTACTTGGATGCTAATCAGGATGCCAACCCGATACTGGTGCAAAATTTTGGCGAACTTAAGGCGGCGGTGCTGGCGCTCATTGAGCAGGAAAAAGAGCTAGTTGAAATTCGGCGAAAGTCGGGATTCATGGCCGCCCAAGCACAAATTCGCGCACGCGCCGACGAGCCTGAATTTAATCGCCTGCATAACCTTACTTACCGTATGCTGGTGGCGGTCCGTAAAAATCTCGATCAAATTGAAGCCGAACAGGTGAAACTAGGCGAGAAAGCGCGGCGCTTAATATTCATATTGATATTTTCGGCAGCACTAATTTTGATTTACTTATTTGGCACTTTAAAGCGCCTAAACCGGGAGCAGCGCCATGCTCAAGCAGTAATGAAGCATCAAGCGACTCACGACACGCTGACGGGCGTCTTTAACCGCTTGGCTGTCACTGAATTTATAGAAGCGCGGCTGCTCGATGACGCTACTGCGGCGCTGGGTGGTTTTGCTTTGCTGCTGCTCGATCTCGATGGCTTCAAAGCGGTGAACGACAAGTTGGGGCACGACGCCGGCGATGAATTGCTGCGTCAGGCCGCCACACGCATGACGCTTGCGCTGCGAGAATCTGACTATCTTGCGCGTTTAGGCGGCGATGAGTTTTTGATCGTGATTCCGCAGGTGTCGGATGAGGAAACAGCGCGACGAGTCGCTCATAAGCTGATTGAGGCTATTGCGGTGCCATATCAGTTGTCAGAAAATACAGCCAGCGTGAGCACCAGTATCGGTATTAGTGTTTTCCCTAAAGACGGTCGTGATCGCGAAATATTGATGCAACGAGCTGATTTAGCGCTTTATGCTGCCAAACATGGGGGTCGAAGCCAAGCCCGATTTTTCGAAGCCGGTTTGATGCGCGTGTAGTTTCGTGGATCTAAGCTTTGTCGTTAAAGTTCGAACCAATTAAGGCTCAAACTAAACGCCAATCAAAACGCCAAGTCAGCATGCTGACTTGGCGTTTTTGATTAATCTCTTTACCTTGGCGCAGCACCTGTTTCTATTCGATCTTGCTGCCAGCACATTACCGAACGATTACTGAGTACGCATACCGGCCAAATATTCTGACACAGCCAAAATGTCATTGTCGCGCATGCGCGTCGTGATGGTTGTCATGACCGGATGCTGACGTTCGCCGGACGCATACGCCTTTAGCTGGGTGAGGCTGTATTCGGGCCACTGTCCCGCCAAGCGTGGGTATTTGGCTGGAATGCCAGCACCTGCGCCGCCGTGACAGCCCGCGCAGGCAGGAACCTTGGCTTCAGCAATCCCAGCACGATAAATTTTTTGCCCTTTTTCGGCCAATGCTTTATCTCGTGCCACCGCGTTGTATTTTGGCCGCTGCGCAAAATAATATTCACCCATGGCTTTCATGTCAGCAGGCGATAAACCGGCCGCCATCCCGGCCATAATCGCATTTTTGCGTTTACCTTCTTTAAAGTGCTGAAGTTGCTCCGCGATATACTGTGGGGGCATTCCCGCAATATTAGGATTGTTGGGAATCGGGCTCATGCCATCTAATCCGTGACACGCCACACAGACAGCCCCGGCAATTTGTTGGCCACGTGCCAGCACTTCTGCTTTTGTCGGCTCAGGTGCAGCCGCGGCGGTAGGCGCAGGCTCATTTGCAATTGCACCCGCAACGCTTGCACAGTAAGTCCCTGCTCCCAGAATGATTGTCGCCAAAATCTTTTTCATCACTAACCTTTTATTTGTTTTACCAGTAAACACTGAATTTTAGCCTATCGAGGCAGAAGAGGAAACCGTGGGCATATTCGATGGTGCAACTTATGTCGCTTCAGCGCATGATTTGGAGCAATTACCGCTTGATCTCGGTATTGAAGTCGCGTTCGTTGGCCGCTCCAATTCCGGTAAATCCAGCGCAATCAACACGCTTGCCAATCACAAACGGCTGGCATTTGTATCCAAAACGCCGGGCCGCACGCAGCTAATCAATTTCTTTACCATTACCCAAGGCCGCACTCTAGTGGATCTGCCAGGCTATGGCTACGCCAAAGTACCGCCAGCGGTCAAAGCGCATTGGACTGAGCTGTTAGCCGCCTACGTCTCGACGCGCAAAGCGCTCAAAGGTTTAGTGATTATCATGGATTCTCGCCATCCCATGCGCACGTCAGATACAGAGCTACTCAATTGGTATCGCCCGACTAACAAGCCAGTGCATGTGCTGTTGACCAAATCCGATAAATTGACTCGAAATGAGCAGGCCAAAACGCTGCGCGACGTCAAACAACAGATTATTGAAGGCCAATATAACGCCACGGTTCAACTCTTCTCAAGCTTGAAAAGAACGGGCGTGCCGGAGGCCGAAGTGGCAATCGGAAAATTATTCGCTGCGGAACCAAGCTAAACAATTTTGAGGAACAAAAAGAAAAGAGGGCTCGGGAAAAAGGGTAACCCGAGCCCTGCATAAAGCCTTAATAAAGATTAAGGCCCCGCTCAGGGAGGAGAAGCGGGGAGGAGCAAGCCCCTCATTGAATGAGATAGGGGCGCGATGCAAAAGTTCAACTCTTTTTGTGCTCGCACGACTATTTAATCGGCACATTGCAACTGTTTGTAACATTCGTTTATTTGTTCAAATCTTTTTTTATGCTTTCGCTTTCTACATTGCGGCATTCAATACTTTTTAAACTACGGGCTCAACAATGAATTTTGGTCAATTTCCAGAACGTCGAATGCGTCGCTTACGGCGTACCGCTTTTTTGCGCGATTTGGTACGCGAATCGTCACTTTCGGCGGCTGATTTTATTTATCCCGTGTTTATTCTCGATGGTAAAAACCAGCGGCAGTCGATTACCTCAATGCCGGGTATTGAACGGGTATCGCTTGATCTGCTGATGCCGGTTGCTGAAGAGATGGTGACATTAGGCATCCCGGCAATAGCGCTGTTCCCCGTAATTGAGCCCGCGCTCAAAACGCCGGGTGGTGAAGAAGCGCATAACCCCGAGGGCCTGGTGCCGCGTGTCGTTGGCGCGCTGAAAAAACATTTCCCAGACTTGGGCGTTATCACCGATGTTGCACTCGATCCATTTACCACTCACGGCCAAGATGGAGTGATTGATAACAATGGATATATTTTGAATGACGATACCATTGCCGTGTTAAAAAAGCAGGCCCTTACTCAGGCTGAAGCAGGCGTCGACATTGTTGCCCCTAGCGATATGATGGATGGCCGCATTGGTGAGATTCGCCGCGCGCTGGATGCAGAGAATCATATCCACACCGCGATCATGGCATATTCCGCCAAATACGCGAGCAAGTTTTATGGACCGTTTCGTGATGCGGTTGGCTCATCCGGAAACCTTGGCAAAAGCGACAAGAAAAACTACCAAATGGATCCCGGTAACTCAGACGAGGCCCTGCGCGAAATCGCACTCGATTTAGCCGAAGGTGCCGATATGGTGATGGTCAAACCCGGCATGCCGTATTTGGATATCGTGCAGCGTTGCAAGGCGACATTCGGTGCGCCCACCTTTGCTTATCAAGTGTCAGGCGAGTACGCGATGCTCAAAGCGGCTGCGCAAAATGGCTGGCTCGACGGTGAGGCGTGCATGATGGAGTCGCTACTATCGTTCAAGCGCGCGGGTGCGGATGGGGTTTTAACCTACTTTGCGTTGGAAGCGGCGCGTTTATTAAACAAGTCAGCAGCCCGATAATTGTACTATCGAAAAACAAAACACCAGCATTAGCAAGCATCTTCAGGCAAAAGTGCCCCAAGATGCCCGTCACTGCTGGCTTTTTATAGATTTGCGTTGAACAAAGCCTCTGCTTCAGTGAGCTTTACACGTTCATGTTTGATGCTGCCGCGCGGGTAGAGCGCTTGGCGTTGGGCATGCGAATCGTAGAGCGTAATCACGACGGGCGCATCTTCAAATTCCAAATGATATTGAATGTTTTTAGTCGTATCAGCGGGTTTATAACTTCTCGATACGGCGTTGCTATCCGCTAATTCGAATGCCACGCCGCGATTGAGCAAAATAAATTCCATTATTTTGGTCTCAACACCGACCAGCTCCAACTCAATGTCACTGAATTCATTCGCTGTGCCGTTCAGCACCGCGCCAGTAAGCCAAGGCTCGAATACGGGATTGCTCGGCGCTGGTTGGTTAGCGCCGCCTTGCCCTTCGATTTGTAGCCATCTCATGGCACGCAGCGCGACTCGACGAAGGGCGGCCAGCACCGCGGGTTGCGTATTGGCGGCAAACAAGCTCAGATGCTCGCGCAGCGCGGCCTCTATTTCGTGATTGTCAGGCAATGCATTTTTGTCGCTGCAATTGAGCTGGCGCGCCGCCTTAAGCTTGGCGCAATGATAGTCGGTCAGCCCCTCGGCAATGAGCTTGGCGGCTTGTCGAGTGATGAGCGTGCGCAGTTGCAGGCTTGCCCGATCACCGCCAAATGGGCTAGCAAATGAATTAGCACCGCGGCGTGGTTCACGGACAGAGCCAGCGTTTACGCGGTCCGAACGGCGTTTGTTTGAGTTCACAAATTCGAGCTTAAAAAAATTATTTCCGGAACGATAAAACGACTTGAAACATGTGGCGCTTCATATTAAAAAATTTGATTTTTCACCTCTTCAGACGGCTTATTTGCCTCTCGCAAAGAGGATGGCCCATCGCTTACGTTAGCAACACTTTCCGCGTACACAAATTCAGATAGCGGTCGGCCATCTCTGCCGACATCACCCAACGCGATCGAGACCACGCCCGTCGGCGGCTCAAACGGTTTTTCTTTGACGCCTTTTAGCGCGCGCTGCATGTAGTGCATCCAAATTGGTAGTGACGCACCGCCGCCGGTTTCAGAATCGCCTAATGAGGCAGGATTGTCGAAACCGATCCAGCTGATAGCGACCAAATCGGGGTTATAGCCCGCAAACCAGGCGTCAATGCTGTCGTTCGTAGTGCCGGTTTTGCCAGCCAGATCGCCGCGTCCCAGCGACATCGCTTTGGCGCCCGTGCCATATCGAACCACATCGCGTAGCAAACTGGACATGATGAAGGCGTTGCGCGGATCGATGACACGCTCGGCGTTTTTGCCACCTTCCTTATCGCTGGCGCGAACCGGATCGGCCTCAAATAATATGCCGCCCTTATCGTCAGTAATTTTCGCAATAAAGTAAGGTTTGATGCGGTATCCGCCGTTAGCAAACACGGCATACGCGCCCGCCATTTGCAGCGGTGTGGTAGACCCCGCGCCCAGCGCCATGGTCAGATAAGCGGGATGCTGCTTGGGATCGAAACCGAAGCGCGAAATGTAGTCTTGCGCATACTGCGGGCCGATTGATTGCAACACTCTGATTGAGACCATGTTTTTCGATTTGGCAAGCGCCGTGCGAAGCCGCAACGGGCCTTCGTATTTGTTGTCATAATTTTTTGGCTCCCACACTT
Organism: Burkholderiales bacterium; assembly: GCA_025359285.1. Taxonomy (GTDB): domain Bacteria; phylum Pseudomonadota; class Gammaproteobacteria; order Burkholderiales; family Usitatibacteraceae; genus UKL13-2. Next base: position 9,823 of record JANYGV010000168.1, on the reverse strand, counting down.
GGCCACCATTGCGACCGGGATCGAATACCACCGGCGCATCATTCACCACCGTGGCCGGTGTGAACCCTTTTTCAAGCGCAGCGGAATATACAAATGGCTTGAAGCTTGAGCCAGGCTGGCGCATGGCCTGAGTAACATGGTTAAATTTATTGGCGTTGAAATCGAACCCTCCCGCCAGTGCGCGGATGGCGCCGTCCTTCGGGTCTAGCGATACCAAGGCTGCTTCCACCTTTGGTAATTGCGAAATGGTGGCCACCCCTTTTTCGTCCAGCGCGATCCTCACAATCGAGCCGCGAACCGGTTTGAATGGTGACGCTTTTTCGGTAAACGTCTTGGCGACAAACTTCAGCGCATCTCCGCTCAGGGTCAAAGTCTCGCCGCGCTTGGTGAGCACCACTATTTGCTTGGCGTCTGCGGACAACACCACGGCAGGTACTAAGTCGCCGGTAATGTCACGCTCCTGTAGCGCTTCTTCGGCGGCTTCCTCTGCTTCATCCGGTTTTTGCGGCAAATTGACGGTGCCCTCCGGCCCGCGATAGCCGTGCCGTCGGTCATAGTCCAGCACACCTTTACGAAGGCCGCCGGTAGCTGCTTCTTGGTCAAGTTTGCGTAGCGTGGTGTAGACGCGGATGCCCGCTACATAGGCTTTGTCACCATATTGCTCGATGATTTCTTGCCGCGCCATTTCTGCAATGTAATCCGCTTCCACCGCATAAACCGTGTGCTCACGATTAAATTTCATTGGCTGGTCAAGCGCTATCTTTTGCTGGGCATCATTAATAAAATTTAATTCGCGCATGCGGCGAAGTACATATTGCTGGCGTAACGTGACGCGTTTCAAGTTATCGAATGGGTTGAAACGCGAAGGCGCTTTTGGAATGCTGGCGAGTATGGCGACTTCTGCGACCGTGAGTTCTTTCACATCTTTGCCAAAATAAACTCGACTTGCCGCCGCAAAACCATAGGCACGATTGCCTAAAAAAATGTGATTTAGATAAATTTCAAAAATTTGATCCTTCGTCAGGTTGCGCTCGATCTTGTAAGCGAGCAGCCACTCTGAGACTTTACGCGTAATCGTTTGCTCGTTGGTCAAAAAGAAATTTCGAGCCACTTGCTGGGTAATGGTGCTGGCTCCGCCAGTAATTTTTCCGGCCAGAATAGTGCTGCTGGAGGCACGCAAAATACCGATGTAATCGACGCCACCGTGCTGGTAGAAGCGTTCATCTTCAGCCGCGATGATGGCTTGCTTCATGATGGCGGGAAAATCCTGCACTTTTACGAATGAGCGTTTTTCTTCGCCAAATTCACCGATCAAATCACCATCATTTGTGTAGACTCGCAGCGGTAATTTGGGGCGATAGTCAGTTACTGCATCGATGGAGGGCAGGTTCGGATACAACAAAACGAACATGAGTACGATCAAAACCACCGGCACCAAAAGCAGCGACAGCAGCAGGATCAAAGGGCGAAACCACCAGCGTAAGGTCATTGTTGCGTCCGAAAAGACAAGGATGTTTATTATATCGGGGGAGTGCGGCGTGGAGCAGAATACGCCAGCCAAAGCACACTTTCTGGCAAATTCTCACTACGCAAACCAGCTCAAGATCATGTTGATTAGGAATAGCGGCAGAATAGTGGCGGGATTCAGACATCAAAAATAGACAACGAAAAAATTTAGATTTTCGACACAAAAACTTGTAGGATGCAATTAAAGCAATTTCGAGGTTTTAAAGAAAAAGCTTTACACGTCCGACGCTTGTTGCTAGCATTTAATGTAAATTATGCATTATGGGCCGTAAGTATTAATTAACAAAAGGGCAGTCCATACACCATGCTAAAAGAGAAACTGGCTTCCCAGTTTGATTTTCTAAGGGCGACGACACCTCCGTTAATCGGGGTGGATATTAGTTCGTCCTATATCAAGATGGTAGAAATAGTCGAGGCCGGTAGAGGCCTTTATCGCGTTGAGCGCTACGTTATTGAACCGCTTCCCAAAGATACGGTGACCGACGGTAATGTGTCTAATATTGAAGCGGCTGGCGAAGTAATGCGTCGAGCGCACAAGCAAATGGGTACTCGCGTTAAAAACGTCGCCTTGGCGCTGCCCTCTGCGGCTGTCATTACCAAAAAAGTCATACTGGCGGGTGGCCAACGCGAAGAAGAGATGGAATATCAGGTTCAGTCTGAAGCAAACCAATATATTCCGTTTAGCCTCGATGAGGTGAATCTCGACTTTCAAGTAATTGGCCCTGCACCCAATAGTGAATCTGAAGTTGAGGTGCTTATTGCCGCATCACGCAAAGAAAAAATTGAAGACAGAGTAGCGGTTGCTGAAGCAGCCGGTTTGAAAACATCGGTAATGGATGTTGAGTCCTACGCTGCGTTGGCAGCGTTCGATATGATCAAAAACGCGGCAAATGGTATTGAAGCCAAGGATGTTACGGCGATCGTTGATATTGGCGCTCAAACAACGCGCGTCACGGTGATGCATGAGGATCAGCAGGTTTATTCGCGTGAACAGCAACTCGGCGGCTATCAATTAACACAAGACATATCGCGTCAATTTGGCATGCCGATTGAAGAGGCAGAAGTTGCTAAAAAATCCGGCGGTCTCCCCGATAATTTCGGCCCGGATGTGTTGCAACCGTTCAATGAAAAAATTGTGCTGGAAATTTCTCGTGCGCTGCAATTTTTCTTCACGTCCACCCAGTTCAACAAGGTTGATCACATTGTGCTCTGCGGGGGCTGCGCCATGCTGGAAGGGCTAGAAGAGATGGTGTCGCAACGTACCCAAGTGCACACTTTGGTGGCGAATCCATTTGCGAATATGGCACTTTCTTCCAAAATCAAGCCGCGCCAACTTACTATTGATGCGCCGAGCTTGATGGTGGCGTGCGGACTTGCGATGCGAAGGTTTGATCCGTCATGATCCGCATAAATTTATTACCTCATCGCGAAGAAAAGCGCAAAGCCCGTCAAAAGCAATTTGCCATTTTGGCGGGTATTGCGGCGGCTGTTTCCGTATCTATTGCCGCACTGCTGTGGTTTGCGTTTGATCACCAAATCGACAACCAAAAAGGCCGTAACAAATATCTGACCGACGAAATTGCGAAGCTCGAAAAAAAAATCGAGGAAATTCGTAAAATTCGTGAAGATACCGCTTCATTTCTGGCCAAGAAGCAAGTGGTTGAAAGCCTGCAAAGTAATCGTTCGGAGTCGGTCCATTTGCTGGATCAGCTCTTGCGACAACTACCAGAGGGCTTGTATTTGAAGTCTATCAAGCAGACGGGCACCAAAGTTAACGTTACCGGTTATGCGCAGTCCAACGCGCGGGTCGCGGCACTGATGCGAAATATAGAGGCATCTCCCTATATCGAGAGCCCTAGCTTGATCGAAATCAAAGCGACTACCGTCAACACGGCTCGCGCCAATGAATTCAACCTGGACTTTTCTATCAAGCGTGCCAAAGCGGACGACGCTAACGCAGGGCCGAAAAAAGCTTCCACAGCGCAAGCGGAGGCTAAGAAATGAATAAATGGCTAGATGAGATGAGGGCCCTGGACCCCAAAAACCCTGGGGGATGGCCGTGGTCAATAAAGCTCGCGGCGTTAGCCTTCATTATTGCGGCGATCCTGATTGCAGCCTATTTTATTTTCTATCAAACGCAGTTTGACGAAATTGAAAAAGAGCAGAAGAAAGAGACCGATCTTCGCGCAAAATTTATCGACAAAACAAAGCTCGCGGTTAATCTGGAAGCGTATCAACAACAGCTTGCGGAGATCGAGCAATCGTTCGGTGCTTTGTTGAAGCAGTTACCGACCAAATCGCAAGTGGATGCGCTGATTATTGATATCAACCAGGCAGCGCTGGGCCGAGGCCTTCAGTTTGAATCGTTTAAACCCAACCAGACAGAATATTTAACCGAATTCTATGCCGAACGTCCCATTAGCCTGAAAGTGATCGGGAATTATCATGATTTTGGAGCCTTCGCGAGTGATGTATCGAAGCTGCCGCGGATTGTGTTGCTGAACGACCTGAAGATCGACGTGGCCAAGGACGGCGCGCTTTCAATGGAAGCGATTGCCAAAACTTACCGATACCTGGATCCTGAGGAAGTAGCGGCGCAAAAGAAAGCCGCAAAAGATGCTAAAGATGCCAAAGATAAGGCGGGTGTCAAATGACGAGTCGGTCGCGATTATTGATCCTGACGGTGCCAGTCGTACTTGCCGCATGCGGAGAAGGTTTTGCAGATCTGAAGCAGTTCGTCAAAGAGTCTGAAAAACAGGTGGTTCGAAAAATTGACCCACTGCCTCAGGTGAAGCCATTTGAGCCATTTGCTTATGAAGGCTTTGATTTACCAGATCCATTTAAACCAAGAAAGCTATCTGTAAAACAGGATGCAGGTGGCGTAGCGCCGGACTTAAATCGTCGTAAAGAGCCGCTTGAATCATTCCCGGTCGAGCAGCTTGCCATGGTGGGTACGATTGTGCAATCAGGTGCTACGTTCGGCCTGGTTCGCGCGGAAAAAACGCTTTATCGCGTCAAAAAGGGAAATTACATGGGTCAGAATTTCGGCCTCATTACGAGTATCAGCGACACCGAAATTAAACTAAAGGAAATCGTTCAGGACACAGCAGGGGATTGGGCGGAGCGCGAAAGCGTACTGCCACTGTTGGCCGGTACGGGAGGTAAACCATAATGCGAACCCATCGAGAAAAAATGCGTAACCTAACTTTATTTACTGGCAGCGTCCGCTACGTGACTATTTTATTGGGCGTATTGGTGAGCGCCACAGCGTATGCTCAGGACACAGGCCGCAATTTACTTGAATCCATCAAAACGACCGCCCAACAAGGCGGAAAAATTGTGATTCGCGTAAATTTTAAAGCGCCGTTAACCGCGCTTCCAGCAGCATTTACCGTTACGAATCCGGCCCGAATCGCGCTGGATTTACCTAATACGCTCAATGGCCTAGGCAAAGGCACAGTAGAAGTTGGCGAGGGTGCAGTACGCTCAATCAGTGTCGTGGAAGTTGCCAGTCGCACCCGGATGGTGGTGAACCTGTCACAAAGCATGAACTACACGGCTGCACTCGACGGAAACGCACTTGTCCTTACTGTTGATTCGGCGTTACAAGGCGTCCTCAAGGACTCAGCGCAAACTGCAAAATTCGCTGAACCATCAGCTGTCGTGGGCGTACAGAGCCAAAGCATTCGTGACGTTGATTTCCGCCGGGGTACTAATGGCGAGGGGCGTATTGTTGTTGATTTATCCTCAGCCAATACTGGCATCGACATTCGCCAACAAGGTAAGAGTGTCATCGTTGATTTCGTAAACACCACAGTTCCGCGCAATCTAGTTCGCCGACTGGACGTGCTTGATTTTGCCACGCCTGTTAAAACCGTGGATGTTGTTGACCAGGGTGGTAGCGCGCGTATGGTGATTGAACCCAAAGGCAATTGGGAGTATTCGGCCTACCAAACAGATACGCAATTCATCGTTGAAATCAAACCTATTAAAGACGACCCAAACAAGTTAGTACAAGGTACGGGATACAACGGAGAAAAGTTAACGCTTAATTTCCAGGCAGTCGAAGTTCGTGCGTTGCTACAGGTAATTGCAGACTTTACCGGTTTGAATATCGTTGCAAGTGACACCGTTGGCGGCAATTTGACCCTACGACTTAAAGATGTGCCTTGGGATCAGGCGCTAGATATCATTCTTCAAGCAAAGAATTTGGCCAAGCGGAAAAATGGCAACGTGGTGTTAATAGCACCCGCCGACGAGCTTGCGACTAAGGATAAATTAGCGCTTGAGGCACTACAGCAGATCGGTGAACTTGAACCAACCAGAACAGAAAGCTTTGTACTCTCGTATGCTAAAGCGGCTGACGTTCAAACTTTGGTCTCAGGGAAGGATCAGAAGTTACTATCAAAACGCGGTTCCGCGACCATTGATTCAAGAACCAACACATTGTTTGTCCAAGACTCGCCAACGAAACTTGAAGAAATTAGACGCCTAATCTCCCAATTAGATGTACCTGTTCGTCAAGTGACTATAGAGGCCAGAGTCGTCATAGCGGACGATTTATTTAGCCGCCAATTGGGTGCGCGCTTTGGGGCCAGCGCTGGACTTACGAGCAATGGACGAAACGTGGGTATCGGCGGAACAATTGGCAATACCAACGCAATTGCGACTGGTTCGCAGCCGTCTGCAAATGATGTCAATGTCAATTTACCTGTCGCAGGTGCATTCGGCACCTTGGCAATGACATTTTTAAATCTTGGTAACGGTAACGTGGTTAACCTTGAGTTATCCGCTTTGGAAGCTGACAGCAGAGGTAAGGTTGTATCCAGCCCACGTCTTACGACGGCTGACAAGCGAAAAGCTACTATATTGCAAGGTGTAGAGATCGGCTACCTTACCCAAGCAGCCAGTGGCGGAACTACTGTAGCGTTTAAGCAGGCCTTGCTTTCTCTTGAAGTGACGCCACAAATTACGCCTGACGACAAAATTATTATGGAGTTATTAATCAGGAAGGATTCTGTTGGCGCGATCGTCGGCGGAATTCCAAGTATCGACAAGAAAGAAATTAATACCCAAATTCTAGTCGACAACGGCGACACGGCCGTGCTTGGCGGTGTTTATGAGCAAACGACTAGCACCAATGTGGACAAAATTCCATTTCTTGGAGATATACCGTTTGTCGGAAATTTGTTCAAAAGGACGCAAAAAACAGATAACAAAACCGAACTGCTTATTTTCATCACACCACGCATCATCAAAGACCAACTCACCATTCGCTAGTGGAAATGTAAATTGACGGTACAAAGCATTTGTAGACTCCGGGGCGCTTGATAGCGCCCCGTTTTTATTTGTTGAATGTCGTGAAATTGAATACGCTAAACAGCGCATTTTCGGGCTTACCTTTCCATGCAAAATAATTCGAACAATATGCCTAATATTTTCCTCATCGGCATGCCTGGTGCGGGCAAAACTACTGTCGGTAAAGCGCTTGCCAAACAATTGCTGCTTCGCTTTGTGGATGCTGATAAAGAGCTGGTCGCTAAAATGGGGGTGTCGATTGCGACTATTTTTGAGATTGAGGGCGAGGCCGGATTTCGTGTTCGCGAGGCTGAATTAGTATCGCAACTGGTCCACGAGCGCGGCATCATTCTTGCAACCGGTGGCGGCGCAATTCTCGGCCCATCTAACCGGGCTCTGTTGCGCGAGCATGGCGCGGTGGTATATCTTGAAACGAGTCTCGCCGAGCTGCGAGAGCGCACTCGCCGCGATACCAAACGCCCACTCTTACAGGGCGACGATCCCGAGGCCGTGTTGAGTGCGCTATTGAAGGTGCGGGCGCCTCTTTATCGCGAAACCGCTCATATTGTGGTGAATGCCAGTCGCGAGAATATTGGCAAACTTGCCCAACAGATTATTGATGAGCTGAGCGCATTAGGCCTGCTTGCAAAGAGCTAACGGACCATTCGGGGCACGGCCGGCTAGTCTGCTGTCCTACTGAAAAGTAGGCGGCATGATCCGTTGATTTTTTTGCCGCCGCTTCCCCATGTGACAATACAATATTCGCCTACTGCAAATTTACCGATAGCTGCCTGCCATGACCGCTGCCACATCTACTGTTTTCGCTGCGCTCCCGATCGATGAAACAATCGCCGAAAGCAACTCCCAGGAAATTAAAGTGTCGCTGGCCGCCCGAAGCTATAGTGTGCATGTCGGCGCAGGACTTCTCGCGCATACGCGTCTGATTGCTGCGCATTTGCCGCAGCCGCGCGTGGCGCTGGTGACTAACGATGTTATCTGGCCGCTTTACGGCAAAGCATTAGCCGATGCACTGGCCGCTGCAAATATAAAAGTCATTCCGATCATTCTGCCCGACGGCGAATCGCACAAAGGCTGGCCCGCGCTCAATATGATTTTCGACGCGCTGCTCGAGCACGCCTGTGATCGTAAAACCACGCTCATCGCGTTGGGCGGCGGCGTGATTGGCGACATCACCGGTTTCGCTGCCGCCACCTATCAACGCGGCGTGCCGTTCGTTCAAATACCGACCACGCTGCTGGCGCAAGTGGATTCCTCTATTGGCGGCAAAACCGCAATCAATCATCCGCGCGGGAAAAATATGATCGGCGCGTTTTATCAGCCGCAATTGGTGTTGGCGGATACCGATACCTTGATAACGCTACCGGATCGAGAACTTCGCGCGGGTCTAGCCGAAGTCATCAAATACGGCCTGATTTTGGACGAAACATTTTTTGACTGGCTCGAAAAAAACTTGGCCCTCCTGCTCGCCCGCGACCCTACCGCACTGACCCGTGCCATCACGCGATCATGCGAAATCAAGGCCGACGTGGTCGCCAATGATGAGCGCGAGACGGCTGCAGAAGGCGGGCGGGCGCTACTTAATTTGGGTCATACTTTCGGCCATGCGATTGAAACCGCGCTCGGCTACGGTACTTGGTTACATGGTGAGGCAGTCGCGTGCGGCATGTTGCTAGCAACCAAATTTTCGCATTCACTGGGACAAGTTGACGCCGCAACCGTAACGCGCACGCAGCAAATATTTGCAGCCGCAGGTCTGCCAACGGTGATGCCCGCTATTTCAGCAGACGACATGCTCCATCACATGGGCCGCGATAAAAAAAATGATGCGGGCGTGATCAAATTAATTTTATTGAAATCCATCGGCGCAGCGTATGTGGATGCCACCATCTCTGCAGACCACATCCACGCGTTTCTCACCGCCGAACCGCGTTTGCAAACGATCAATGCCTGAAACGGCAAGCCGGGCGGGCTTCTTCAGGCATATGCCTTCAAACGCCGCGCCCAGCCTGCCGTTTGGCGCATGCCTATTCGGTAGTTCTTGGCAACGCAGGCGAATTCAAATGCAGGGACCGCATTTCGCGCGTTGCGGCCACCATGTTTACCAGCGCCGCCTCCGTCTCAGGCCAGCCGCGGGTTTTCAAACTACAATCCGGGTTTGCCCATAGCCGCTCGGCAGGGATCACCTTGGCAGCGCGTTTAATCAGCCGCATCATCGCCTGCACTCTTTACTCTGCACTCCGCACCCTGCACTCGGCATACGCGGCGAATGAATATCGTAAACGCCTGGCCCAATATCATTGGCGTACGAAAATTCGCCAAAGCCTTCCAGCAGTTCCATGTTTGAACGCGAGGTTTCGATCGTGATGACGTCTGCATCCATCGCCGCAATTGACGCCAGAATATCGTTGAATTCCGAATAGCACATGTGGGTATGAATTGGCGTTTCGTCTTTTGCCACAGCCGCCGATAGTTTGAAAGCGTTCGCCGCCCATGCCAGGTAGTGCGCCCAGTCGCCCTGCTTGATCGGGGGACCTTCACGAAAAGCAGGCTCGTCAATTTGAATCACTTTAATACCCGCTTTTTCAAGGTCAGCCACCTCATCGCGAATCGCCAATGCCAATTGCAATGCGGTCGTTTCGGGTGCCTGATCGTCGCGTACGAACGACCATCGCAGCATCGTTACCGGGCCCGTCAGCATGCCCTTCATGATCCGCGTGGTCAGCGATTGCGCGTAGCGAATCGTCTCGACGGTCATTGCTTCGGCACGGTGAATATCGCCAAAAATAATCGGCGGCTTCACGCAACGCGAGCCGTAACTTTGCACCCAACCGTTCGCTGAAAATGCATAGCCCCACAGCTGTTCGCCAAAATATTCCACCATGTCGTTACGCTCCGCCTCGCCATGTACCATTACATCAAGGCCAAGCTGTTCTTGTTTGTGCACCGTCAATTCGATCCCCTCGCGAATCCGCTGCAA
>JANYGV010000153.1 GCA_025359285.1 Burkholderiales bacterium | reverse complement strand
CGAAATCTTGCCAAAACAACAAACTTCGTTTTATTTTTCACCGATAAATTATCTGAAAATGTCCACTATCCATTCAACACAAAAAACCATTCTTATCACCGGTGCCGCTAAACGCGTCGGCGCGGCCATCGCCCGCGCGCTGCATGCGGCGGGCGCGAATGTGATTATTCATTGCAATCATTCGCGCACGGATGCTGAGGCACTTGCGACCGAATTAAATCTTTCGCGCGCCAGATCAGCCGAGGTCGTGCAAGGCGATTTGCTGGCAACGAACGCGCTCAAAGGTCTTATCGTGCAAGCGCATTCCTGTTTCGGCCGCCTCGATGGTTTGGTCAACAATGCTTCATCTTTTTATCCCACGCCCATCGGCACCATCGATGAAGACCACTGGAATGAATTAATGGGATCGAATTTAAAAGCACCCCTGTGGCTGTCGCAAGCGGCCGCACCCTATTTGCGTGAAGCAAATGGTGCGATTGTGAACATCATCGATATTCACATCAATCGCCCGCTAAAAGATTTCATCGTTTATAACGCCGCCAAAGCCGGGCTCGCCGGGCTCACACGCTCACTCGCTCTCGATCTTGGCCCGGAAATTCGCGTGAACGGTGTATCGCCTGGCGCGATTATATGGCCCGAAGATGAGGCCGCCTATCCCCCCGCAGAACGCGAGCGCATCATCCAGCAAACACCGTTGAAGCGCATCGGCTCGGCTGAAGATATTGCCGGCGCGGTAAAATATTTAGTGCTGGATGCGCCGTATGTTACCGGACAGATTTTGGCGGTGGATGGTGGGCGGGAGATTGCGCTATGATTGTTCAAAACACAAATTCAAGTCTGTTTTGCTCTTAGGCCGCTTGTGTCTTTAAAAGTCGTTAACCCGAATTTCGTCGCCATTGCCGAATCGTTGCAGCAGCAGTTTCATCAAGCTGAGCCGTTCCCACATTTGGTGATTGATCATTTTTTCGAGAACGATTTTGCACATTCTCTGACACAAAGTTTTCCAGCTTTCGAAGCCGGCAATGCTATGGGTGATGACGGCAATATCGGCGGTAAATCGACGTTTGATCAGATTCGCAGACTCGGAACACATTTCACAAATCTGGATTCTCTGGTCAGGTCGCGAGCGTTTTTGAATGTTATTGAAAAAATGACCGGTATAGACAAGCTGCTATTCGACCCTTTTTATCTAGGAGGCGGCACCCATGAAAACCGCGACGGCATGAGTCTCGATGCGCATGTGGATTTTAATTATCACGCGAGCGAGCGTTGGCACCGCCGATTGAATCTGATTGTGTACTTGAATAATGAGTGGGAGTCGGCGTGGGGCGGCTCGTTACAGCTATGGCGTGATCCACGCTCGCCCGCGGCGGCAGATGTATCAGTGGCACCACTTTTTAATCGGGCTGTGATTTTCGAAACGAGTGAGCGAAGTTGGCATGGGTTTAATCGCATTAATTTGCCGGACGGCAAAAAACACATTGGGCGTAAGTCCATTGCGCTTTATTTCTACACCCATGAGCGCCCCGCCCACGAGATCGTAGGACGACATTCGACGGTGTATGTCAAAGATGCAATGCCCGCACATTTCGCGGCTGGGCATGTACTGACCGAAAGCGATATCGCCCATCTTCAACATCTAATCGATGATCGTGATCGCCATATTGCGATGCAATACGCAGAAAACACGCGATTGCTTCAAGCCCAGGATCAAGGGTTTAGCGGCAAGGTGCTTTACCTGATGAAGCGCGCTTACGTGCGTATGCGGCGTTGATATTTAAAAGCGAGCACAAACCCCTTCCACAAACTGCCAAGCGATAGAATCATATATGAACATCCCAGCAGCCGAGTCTGCGGCGCAAGCAACACTTTTTAAGGGTGCGGCCAAGACTTCACCCACACCAAAACAGACCTTGGAAGCCAACAAACTCGCCAAGCGCCTGCGCCGCCAAGTAGGTCAAGCCATCGCCGACTTCAACATGATTGAAGCGAACGATAAAATCATGGTTTGTTTGAGCGGCGGCAAAGACAGCTACGCGATGCTGGATGTGCTGATGGGTTTGCGCGAAAAATCGCCGGTGCCGTTTGAATTGTTTGCGTTCAACCTCGACCAGAAACATCCGGGCTACCCGGAGCACATTTTGCCGGATTATTTGACATCGCTCGGCGTGCCGTTTCGAATCGAGCAGCAAGACACCTACTCGACCGTGAAGCGCGTGATTCCTGAAGGCAAGACCATGTGCTCGCTGTGCTCCCGGCTCCGGCGCGGCGTGATTTATCGCGTGGCCGGTGAAATCGGCGCGACCAAAATCGCGCTAGGCCACCATCGCGATGATATTTTGCAAACATTTTTTCTGAATGCTTTTTTCGGCGGTAAGCTGAAATCCATGCCACCCAAACTGGGCTCGGACGATGGCAAACACGTCGTCATCCGCCCGCTCGCGTATGTAGAGGAGCGCGACCTCGAAGCCTATTCAGCGTTAAAACAATTTCCCATCATTCCGTGCGACCTGTGCGGCTCGCAAGATAATTTGCAGCGGCAACAAGTAAAACTAATGCTGCGCGATTGGGAAAAGCATTTCCCCGGCCGCGTAGAAAGTATTTTCCGCGCCCTACAGAATGCATCGCCATCACATTTGCTAGACCGCCGTCTTTTTGATTTTGCGAATCTTAAGGCGAGTGGGGAATCTTCCATCGAGGGTGATCGGGCGTTTGATCCGGAGACTTATGTGGAGCCGGTGGAGACGCGGGTGATTCGGTTGATGGGGTAGTTCAGGTATTTGTGATGATACTGGGCATGCATGCTGGCCGATAAAATAGTGAGCGTAAATTTTGTGACCAAGGAAAGTGCCAATCTTCGGACGGCATTCAAGTGCTAAAAGTTTGATGAGGCTAATAGTGCTGATTTTCCTGCTACGCCGCACCCCTTACGTTCGCTATGCGTCAAGTCAATAAACGTACCTGCAAAAAAAGTACCTCGATCCAAATTTGCGTCGTGAGATTGAACTTCTCCGAGTCTACAAGGCGTGTGAATCAAAGCTCACTGAGTTTGAGTTGCGTCGCGGTTCGCTGAGGGGCGTTCATTTGGCATCGGGCACGTCTGAGGTCAGGGATAAGCCTGCTCAAATAGTTGCGGCGCAGCACACGCATGGTGCAGAAGCGCGATCATTTGGCGTAAACAGAGAATGGATGGCGTTAAAGCAAACGGTGCGAATATGAGCTTATGAGCGAGAAAGGTATTTTGAGAAAAATGCGGCGGGGCCCGCGCTGCTCAGCCCGCCCTACGATCATGACACCGCGAACGACATTAAATTAAATTAAACGAGCGACGGCTAAGCCGCCAAGCTCCCCGTCTCCACCGCCGCCATTGCCTTGGCCTGATTGAAATCCTCGGCATAACCTGCGCCATAAAGACAACACGCCAGCTGATTCACCACCGGCTGGGGCAGCGCGACGTTGGCACCTAGCCGCTGTCGTGTCCATGCCGCGAAGCCGCGCGGATCGGTGGGAATGGCGGTGGCGACCCAGCGGGTGTGTGAGGTTTTAAGCGGGTCACGTCCGGCAAATGAAACAATATCTGCGCGCGATTCCATTTCTTCCTGAAACAGGGTCTGCCAGGTGTGACCGTCACTGGCGCTTCCCGGGCCCGCGCTGTCCCTACAATCAACACTGTCGCCGCGTGACTGAGCATCCAAGCCTGCGCGATATTTGAGCTGCGGGCGGCTATCGAGGCTGCCGAATTTACAGCCGGTCATGTCGATGCTGCTGGAAAAAAGCGCGGGGGTTTGCATGACCACGCTTTCGGTATCGGCCAGTGCGTTAAGCCACACGGGAATATTGAGAACATGCAGAGTTTGCGCGGGTTCAGTTAGCACCGGCATCAACATATCGGCCAGCACATGAGCAGGGGTGCATACGCCCAAGCGTGCTTTCAGGGCCATCATTGCCGCCAGTCCGGGCGAAATGAGCGATGTCGGCACCAGCGCCAATCCGTCTTCGGCAAGGCGGCGCTCGGCTTGACCGCGCGTGGTGACCGGTAACACGCCAAGCTCGTGAAACACGCCGCAATTAGCCAATCCGCTCGCCGTTTCCAGCGCACCATGTACCAGCACACGGATTCCCATGCGCTGCAATTTGATGGCAATCAGCGGGATCGCATTGCCGCGATTCGCGTCGCCATAATTGGGAATAACCACGCTCGAATACCCATATCGCGCGCAAGAAATCGGCATGGATCGTTCGCGAATCGCCTCACTCAATCCCAACAGGATTTCGCTGAACATTTCAGTATTACGATGCGATTGAATGCTGGCGCACATTGCCACCAACGCGCCTAATTCAAGATCCGAGGCACCGCCATCAATCACCGCCGCAAAACTCGATCGCATGTCAGCCGGGCTGATCACCGCCGATAAACTGCGTTCAGAGCCAAGATCAGAACCGAGGTGTTTGATGAGGCGTTTGATATCAGACATGAATAAAACCGAATCAAAGAGGTGACTTCCACTAAGCATCAGCCATGCCAAGCAGAGTGACCGATATATGGGTCGCGCCCCCACAGAGCGGCAGCGTCAGAAAATCTAATACGTTACCAATAGATTTATTCGCTCGTTTGTGCGTTCGCGAACATAGCGAAAAATGATCGTAAAGCCGGATCGCACCAGTGTTGTGCTTCAGACCCGCCGCAATGCGGTTCGGGAACGCATTTGGTGCAGCGTATTTTTAGCGCACCATGTACAGCGCGCCAGCAGCGTCAATCACCGCACCCAATATTGTTTTACCCTCGTATAGCGGCTTGACCGCTGCACAGTAAGCGGTGATTTGAGCATGGTGCAGCGCAACATTACTGTTGCCTGTTTTGTAGTCCAGCACCCACACTTCGCGCTCGAATTCGACCAATCTATCAATGCGATAAATGACTAATTCCGCATCCACCTGCATCGCGATTTCAATCTCGTTATGCGCTGTTACAAATTGACGAGCGTCGAAAAAACGTTTGAGCGCAGGCGCATTGAATATTTTCCCGGCCATGTCGGTAACTTCATCAGAAAACACGTTTGACCTCGTGACACCGAAGCGCGCTGATTTCACGCTGGCCATCATTTCCAGCGCCGCGTGAATCGCAATACCTTTTTCACGCTTAGCGTCAGACACTACGAATGCTTCACGCGTGCCGATGGCGGTAGTGGGAAGCATAGTTGGCGCGAGCAGCGCGGAAATGGGCAAAGCCGGTGTCCGCGCACCGCCAGCATCTTCAATTTCAGCGATCAAAGCTGGGCGCGCAACAATTGGCGGCAACACATTCGACCGACGTGCGATGGGCCACAAACCATAGGTCGCTGGGTCTGTATTTGTGGCGGACATTTGCAGCGCGCGGTCGTGCCAGGACACGGATTCTTTCCCCGACTTGCGCTCGGTTCCGCTCACCACCAAATATTGTTTGGCGCGGGTGGCGGCGACATAAAGCAAATTTAATTGTTCGCGCGCCTGCACACGAGCCTCCTCTTCCAGAATCTCAGCGCGATCTTTACCCGCCAGCGATTTGGTGGCCCAAAACGAAAAGTGTCGAGGTGCGGCATCGTCAGGCTGCCAATCACTCAGTACGGTATGTGCATCTGCCCGCGCTGAAACATCGTCTGAATCAATCAACCAAACGATGGGCGACTCCAGACCCTTCGCGGCATGAATCGTCATCAAGCGCACCGCGTTGATCGAGGACGCCATCGACACATCGTTAGCCACATCATCCAACACCACGCCCGCGTCTGGTGCCTCATTATCCGGCAGCGCGTGATAGCGTTTTATTTCATTCAGGAATCGCGTCAGGCTGGGATAACGTCCGCTATCAACCTCAAGTGCCAGCGCCATGAACGCGTTCAAATTCGCCAGCACGCTTGCGCACATCATCTCGGGCACCGCCCGCACATAGGCGTTCAGCACATCGGCTTCATGAAAAATCCGATCCAGCAAATCATGCACCGGCAGGCTGTCCATCGCGTGCAACCATGCCGCCAATTTTGCGGTGGCATGGTTGCAAAACGCGGTGTCGATCAATTGCATACGCTGCCACCATGTGCCGTCAGACGGCGCAAAACGCAGGCGTAACAACATCTCATCGCTGGCATTGAAGAACGGTGATTTCAACACCTGCGCGAGCGCCAGATCATCGTTTGGGGACGACAGAAACGTCAACAGCGCCACCATGTCTCTCACCTCTAGTGCCGCCATCAGCCCGCCAGGCCGCGCGCCGACATAGGGAATGCGCGCCTCCCGCAGCGCACGCTCAAACGCTGCGAGCGGCGCGCGACGTCGAAACAACACCATCACGTCGCTGTAGCGCGCAGCTCGCTCGATCACCACACCGTCGCGCGATTCCTTGATCAAAATTTGATCGACCGCATCACTAATTCCCGCCGCCAGCGCCGAAGCCTCAGCCGCATAACGATCTTCATCGTCGTCGGACAGCGGCGTGGTCAGCGAATTACGCAATCCGGATTCACCAAGTGAGGATTCTGATGGCGAGGTTTTTAAGGGCGCCGATACAAATTTAGGCAGTACCACCACCGCGCCATCAAGGTCGCTGTTTTCAGTTTCATGCTGCGCAAAGCCGTCAAACAAGGGCTCAGCCAAGAAAATGCCATTAACAAAATCAACAATGGCGGGCGCATTGCGGCGCGTGCGGTTGAGCGCAAAAATAGTCGCATCGAAATGCTCGGCAAAGTATTTTTTTGCGATTTGAAACAGTCGCGCATCGGTACGACGAAACCGATAGATCGCCTGCTTGGGATCGCCCACCATAAACACCGTTGGCCGATTGTCCGCGCCCACGCTCGCATCCAGCCACGCGGTGAGGCATTGCCATTGAATCGGATTGGTATCCTGAAACTCGTCCAATAGAATGTGGCGGTAACGCTGGTCGAGACGATATTGCATGGTCTCAGCGTGCTCGCTATGAGTGAGCAACGAAAAGGCACGCCATTCAAGATCGGCAAAATCAATCGCGCGCTGGTCAGTTTTTAATTTTTCATATGCCTCTAAAAGTGCTGTGCCCACCAGCAGCGCATCGCGGTTATAGGCGTAAATTTCAAGATTAGTAAGTGCGTCAGCCACTGAAATAATTGACTCACAAAGTGCCTGAAAATAATCGAGTGTGTTCGCTTTATCAGCCCATTTTAATTGCTGAACGCGAGCGGTATTTTCCTTCGTCATGCACGCTGCTTTTACCGCATCAAAATACAAAGCAGGGCTGGCGGCAGCACTGTGAGCAGCGCTGGCAACTTCAAGCGTGCGCGCCCATCGCAAGGCCGCGTCTGTTGAGCCTGACGCCGCAAGAACTGCCTGAACAACGGCGCGAATACTCGCGTCCACCGATGGATTACGCGCCCATTCTTCAATCGGATCAGAATCCAGATCAATACGCCATTCGCGGCGCCAATGGGCGAGCGCTGCCTCCGTCAACGCAGGATCGGCGTCGTTGCTCGCATCGACATGGAGTGCGCCTTTTGCATAAGCCCGCCACTCGGCACGGCGTTTGACGAAATTCCACAACACGGTCTTCGTACTGTGCAAGCCCCAGTCGGTAAAAAGCCGATTTAACGCCTCGGCCGCCACTGAACCCGTGTCGCGATTAAGTGATTCAGCCAGCATCAGCCAGGCTTCTTCAAGCAAGCTCGATTCGCTGTCGGCAATGCTGGCGTCCGACAAACTCAAGCCCAGCGGCGCGGCCGACAACAATTGCTGGAACCAGCCGTGAAAGGTGGAGATACCAATATGCGGTGTGGCGAAAGCGACCTCGGCAAAAAGCCGACGGGCGCGCGGCAACAGCGCATCAATATCGCTGCTATTCAACGCCCGCTCCTGCAAAAATTGTCGCGTCTCTGCCTCGCTGGCGGTGGCCAAAAATTCGAGCCACTGCATCAACCGCGCCTTCATCTCCTCAGCCGCTTTGCGTGTGAAAGTGATGGCCAGAATGCTCGACGGCGTGGCACCCGACAACAGCAAGCGCAGGATGCGCGACACCAGCAGCCAAGTCTTGCCCGAACCTGCGCAGGCCTCGATCACTACGCTGCGCGCGGGGTTAAGCGCGGCATCAGTAAGCGCGGCCCGTGATGTGGCCGCGTGCTCAGCCATCACTATTTTCCGTGACTGAATTCAGCCAATAATCGCGACGACACAAACCTCGCGCTTCGCAAAATTGACAGACTTTTTCCACGCCTTGCGCCGGCAGCGGCGCAGCGTCGTGCATTGCTTCAAACATGGTGTGAAGGCGCATCACGTGCGCTTCTCCCACATCGTCAGCATTGGGATAAGGAATCGGCTTCACCGCGTCGCGCTCGATGCTTAAATAAACGGCTTCTGCCACCTCAAAATCCGGATAAGCGGCTTCGGCCAATGCCGCATAAACCGGCAACTGCACGTCCTCGCCCGCCGATTTAAGTTTTGCGTGAAGTGCCACGGCCGCGCGCGCCTTGTAATCGATCACGGCGGTTTGAGATTTGCCTTCCGACATGCGTTGATCAATACGGTCAATTCGGCCCTCGAGCCTAAATGATTCGCCGTTTTCCAGCGATAAGGAAAATCCGTTTTCAAATTCGCCCGCACGCCATCGCCAGCCTTGTTCTTCGCGCTTCAGCTGCCAATTCAGATAAGCGTCAATCGCCGATTTCCATTGCAAACGCCATGCGCGCGCCATGAAGTTTTGTTCCAGCGCTGCGGCGAAAACAGCATCAGTATCGGCGAGCAACGCTGATCGCAATTCAGCAACTTGATGCCCGGTCACAACGGCAAAACGCTGATGGAATCGATACAAAATTTCGTGCACGAACTCGCCGAAATCGCGCTTCTCCATTTCTTCTTCGACTTCATCAGGCGAACGCAGCTTCAGCACCGCGCGCGAGAAAAATTGGTACGGGCAATCAATCAAACTCTGGTAGCCGCTGGCAGATATTTTTTGTGGCACCTGGCCAGACGCCAGCACGGGCGCGGGTCTTGAAGCACTCTGGCTGGAGATGCCCGTGGCTATTGGGCCTTGGGACTGTGCCATTACCGGTTCAGTATTCTCGATTATCGCGGAGGAATTTTCACCATTCGCGCGCATTTTTTCTGACAACCTGGTTTGCAGCAACAGCGCCGCCACCCACGGCGAGGGGCTGGCTGGCTCGTCGGCACTGCCGCCATTTGCCTGCCAGCTGATCCAGATTTCATCACTGCGATTCAGCACGCCGATCAAATCCGCGGTCATATTTTCGAGCGTGTCTGCATGCGTTTTGAGACCCAGTGTGCGTCTCACTGATTGATTGAAGACGCCCGTGTTTGCTGGCTTTCCGGGTAGATTGCCCGCCGATGCGCCGATCAGCACAGTCGCTTCAAAATGACGATAACGCGTGGCATCAAGGGAAGTCATCACCAGCGGACTGTCAATAGTTTGATCGCGAAACCGCGCCGCTTCCATTTGGCCTCGCAGCCAATCCATCCATTCGCCAATCGATAAATTCACGCGGCTCGATGCAACATCGGTGGCGGATTGATCAAGCTGCGCGAGCAGGCCAGCACCCGCAGCGTCACGCGCCAAACCCGCGTCGAGCCCTAATGTTTTCAAACTCTCGTCGAGCGTAATCATCCACGCTGAAGCCGTACGGCGCGCCGAAGTGAAGGCACGATCCGCTTCAATCAACCGATCCAGCAAGGATAATGCATGATCCAGCGTTGAATGCTCGCGCGGTGATGCAGGTGGTGATGGCAAACGCAATAGTGCCTCGCGCGTGCGCAACAAACCCGCGACCACGGAGGCGCGCCGAATTGCATGTTCAATGAGAAGCACGGCGGCTTTAATGCGCGGCTTGCCCCACGACCCATCGAGATCGGCAAATATGAACGGCGACTTGATTAAATCGATCAGGGTTTCAAAATAAAAGCCGTCGCGTTTCGCCTCCAGCCAGCGCATGATCGCGGTGGCGCTCACGGTGGTGGAAAACGGCCAGCCGATTTCGTCCTTCATCAAAATTTGATCGCGCTCGGCCAGCGCGCGCAATCGACGTGCCGCCAGCCGGTCAAGTGCCACCACTGCGATATGGCGTTTACCTTCCGCAAGCCATTGTTTGATCGCCGCCAACGCCGACGCCGCTTCATCTTCAACGTCGCGAGCGCTATGTAACTTCAGTCCTGTGACGCCACCCAACCCACGTAACGCCGCCGTGGCGACAGCATCAGACGTTTTTTTTACACCGGGCGCGCCTGAGAATGCGGCGGCAACAAAGCTGGCTCTCGAGGTCGATGCGGCGGTAGCCGTTAACGTTTGATCGATTAAGTAAACGGGCGACTGCTCTGCATATCGTTCAAAAAATGCGCGCTCACGTTTGCTGTATTGCGCTGTGCCGATCACAAATATCGCTTGATCAGCGACGGCACTCCAGGCGGCAAGTTGTAGCGCATAACGAGTCGGGGCGTCCACCCCGTCGCGGGTGGGGGCTGCGAGTGCTGCCCATGTTTCGTAGGTCAGCTTGGCTTCAAAACTAAAATCGGCATTGGGTTTCGCCAACGCATAGGCGCGCGCCAAGATGCGCGTGTGTTCGGCCAGTGAATCTGGCAGTTGCATTAGATTATTGCTCAGTTCGTCGCAGAGACTGACCAGCTCGGCGCTGAGCGCCAGCGTTTGGCCCGCGGAGAACCATGCCTGCTTTTTTAATAGCTGAAAAATGTCCAGCACGCGCTCGTTAGTGGCAAAAGTACGTTCGGGCGCTTCGACACGGATTGGCGACGCCAGCGCGGACAGTGTGCTGATCGTGGGCATCAGCAAGCCGGGGAAGCCGCGAGCGCCTGCCGCTCTAACCAAAGCGTGGCGTATACCGGTTGCCGCGCGCGGCGGCGCCAAAATCGTCACGCCCGAAAGATCGGGGAGACGGCTCACGCTTTGCTCGATAACCAATCCGGCTGCATCGTCGAGCAAGGTTGCCGCTTCAAATGAATAGCGCGTCAGCATGTGTGTAGCCCGCGAGCGGAAAACTGAGGAGCGGGAAATTTCAAGATCGCTGCCGGAGGAATGGAGCCGCTACCGGATTCGACAAATTCGAAGTAAGTCTGCTGAATCAAAATTCATAGTGCCGACGCCGCAGCTGTCGATAAAACCATCAACGAAGCGCTGGCTATCTTTCAAGCAGGTGTGCTTTTTCTTTTACTTTCGCCCACTCGTCGGCATCTGCCGGGCCCGGCTTACGTTCAACAATAGCTTTCCAGACGCGCGATAATTCAGCGTTGATCGGAATAAATTTTGTTTGATCCTTTGGCACGTCATCTTCTGCGAAAATTGCCTCAACCGGACACTCGGCCACGCACAGCGTGCAATCGATGCACTCATCAGGGTCAATGACCAACATATTTGGCCCTTCGCGGAAGCAATCCACGGGGCATACATCAACACAATCGGTGTATTTGCACTTGATGCAGGATTCGGTCACAACGTAAGCCATGAAACAACCTCAAAAAATAACGGCAGTGAAAAGCTGGATAAAAACAGCGGCTTCGGGAAACTCAAACGACTGATCGCCGTATTTTAGCAGAGGCCGCGTGGCTCATGCATCTGCGCCCAGCGCCTGCTTTGGCCCTGCGTGAACAGACACCATTCCCAGCAACAAAAGTCTGATTATAAAGAGTGGCATAATTTGGTTAAGTTTATGACGTTGTTGAAATATGTCTCAACGACACCACCTAGATCCAATTGAATGTGAGTGAGGTTAATTATGAGTGAAGGCATTGTTTACGTGACCGATAGCAGCTTCGACACCGAAGTGCTGCAGAGTACGACGCCCGTTTTGGTCGACTATTGGGCGGAATGGTGCGGCCCGTGCAAGATGATCGGCCCGATTCTGGAAGATGTGGCGAAGGATTACGCCGGCAAGCTCAAGGTCGCAAAACTCAATATCGACGAAAATCAGGATACGCCGCCCAAATACGGGATTCGCGGCATCCCCACGCTGATGCTATTCAAAAATGGCAATGTTGAAGCGACCAAAGTCGGCGCGCTGTCGAAGACACAGCTCACCGCGTTTCTGGACGCCAATATGTGAATCTAAGTAAAAGCGTGGATGGGCGGATGAGCGGGCATCCGTTTGATTCGACGAATGCCGTTCAGTGCGATAAAAATTTGGTGGTTGACAATCCCAAAAGTTCGCCCTATCCTTCGCTTCAATTGTGCGACCAGTGATATGTTTAACCTACGTTGAATTTATTTCCGTAGATTTCTTGGCAACACCTCCGCATTAAACCCCACCTTATTGTTTGAAACGTAAATTCAAAAACCGCGCCTCTGGCAACGTTTTTCGAAACCGTTTACATGAGGCGCATCTTTAAGCGGATATTTAAGCGGCGGTCAAGCGATTATTTCCCGCACCCTTATTAATAAGTTGTCCCCCACTTTTGATTTTTTCGCCACTTTTGTGAGCCGCAATCCCTATGCAATTATCTGACCTCAAACTAAAACACGTCTCCGAACTCGTCGAGATGGCCAACGGTCTCGAGCTTGAAGGCGCCAATCGCCTGCGCAAGCAAGAGCTCATCTTTGCGTTGCTAAAACATCAGGCCAAAAAAGGTGAATCCATTTTTGGTGACGGGACGCTTGAAGTGCTGCAAGACGGCTTTGGGTTTCTGCGTTCTCCCGACACGTCCTACCTGGCGGGCCCGGACGATATTTACGTCTCACCTTCGCAGATTCGACGATTTAATCTGCACACCGGCGACACCATTGAGGGTGAGATTCGCATTCCGAAAGAAGGGGAGCGTTATTTCGCGCTGGTGAAGGTAGACAAAGTTAATAGCGAACCACCGGAGAACGGCAAAAACAAAATTTTGTTTGAGAATTTGACGGCGTTGTTTCCAAACAAACCGTTCCGCCTCGAACGCGATATTAAATCAGACGAAAATTTAACCGGCCGCGTTATCGATATCATCGCGCCAATTGGTAAAGGCCAGCGCGGTTTGCTGGTGGCGAATCCGAAGTCTGGTAAAACCGTGATGCTGCAACACATCGCGCAGGCGATTGCAATCAATCATCCTGAAGTCATCATGATTGTATTGTTGATCGACGAGCGCCCGGAAGAAGTGACCGAAATGCAGCGCACGGTGCGCGGCGAAGTGATTGCATCCACCTTTGATGAGCCTGCAACACGCCACGTTCAGGTAGCCGAAATGGTGATTGAAAAAGCCAAGCGACTCATCGAACACAAAAAAGATGTGGTGATTCTGCTCGACTCGATCACCCGCCTTGCCCGCGCCTACAACACGGTGGTGCCCGCCTCGGGCAAGGTGCTTACGGGTGGCGTGGATGCGAATGCGCTTCAGCGCCCGAAACGGTTTTTCGGTGCCGCACGAAATATCGAAGAAGGTGGCTCGTTGACGATTATCGCCACCGCATTGATCGACACCGGCTCGCGCATGGACGATGTGATTTACGAAGAATTCAAAGGCACTGGCAACATGGAAGTGCATCTGGATCGCCGCGCTGCCGAGAAACGCGTGTACCCAGCGATTAACGTCAACCGCTCCGGCACCCGCCGCGAAGAGCTACTGATTGCACCTGATTTGCTGCAAAAAGTCTGGGTGCTACGCAAGATGATGTACTCAATGGATGAGCTGGAAGCGACCGAGTTTTTGGTGGATAAACTGAAGGCGACTAAAAATAATGGCGAATTTTTTGATTCGATGAAAAAGAACTAGGTTTGACCGGATTATCAGCCGCCACGCGTTGAAGTGTGAGCCTCGATTTGCTGATGCTGCCAGAGGCGGATATGCAAAACTATCAAGCTGAAATTGCCATCAAGACAGGCATGCACTTGTCAGGGATAGCTGATGAGTTGCTAAAAAAGAAATTGCGATTATTGAAGCGGTTAAATAACGCGGAAGTTAACGCGGAAGTCGCAGCGTTTAGTCATTAATCATTAAATTTGATAAAGACAAATTTACGAAAAAAACGACGCAAATGATAAATCTCATAACGGGAGCCTAGACTCCAGTTTACGGCTTGGGAAACCGGGTAGGGCTAAAGGCAGCGGGAAGCAGTGAAAGCATTTAAATGCAGAAAGCCTTCATATCCCGGGGCGCACAAACTGATAACGATTTCGTAATCTCGCGGCACCCTTGGCATCGAATTCATTTTTTTCCAGGCTAAAAGAGGTGGCGTTGATCAGCAAACTGTAGCGGTGTATCCCGTCACCTTCCGCCCGCTCAAATAAAAGTTTTCGTCTGTTTTGTTCCATCACATTCGCGGTAATGCGATAGAGCGTGGCAGGTTTGTCAGCAGCACCGCTGCCCCAAGAGAGTTGATTTTTTTCAAGGTCAAAGCTCATCCGCTCGTACGAATACACGGTTTTGCCCGGTCCATCGTCGAAAACATAGTGCAGCGTGAGCGCGTTTGGGGCGGCTAACGCAACGAATAACGTCGTCGCCAGCGTCACCATATTGTCGGGCTTTACTGCCCCCGCTGCACTCGCTGATGCTGCAGAATTCGCAGGTTCGCGGTAATCGCGATACGCTAATGTGCCCCTCCATTCCCCTTGAATTGCCGCGAACATGGGATCTGGCTTGAGGTCGTAAAGCGCAAGGGCGGGCAGGCTGGTCGTTAAGAAAATAGCGGCGATAAAAACAAAAATACGTCGATTCATCTCTCGGTTCTCTCGGTTCATTTCTTGGCTAATATCGAAGTCGGTATTTAAGTTTGTATTTTGATCCATTTCCCGCCCACTCATTCAAATATGGGTGTGCGTTAGTATCTGACACACAGTGACTATTTACGCAAATTTTGTCTCCTCCCATGACGCTGATTTTCAGCTTGTAGCTCGTAGGTTGGGCAGGCTTCACCTGCCCAACCTCAGCAACAATCGGATCACCGATGTTGGGCTTG
This sequence comes from Burkholderiales bacterium, assembly GCA_025359285.1. Classification (GTDB taxonomy): domain Bacteria; phylum Pseudomonadota; class Gammaproteobacteria; order Burkholderiales; family Usitatibacteraceae; genus UKL13-2. Next base: position 3,776 of record JANYGV010000153.1, on the reverse strand, counting down.
ATGAAACAAATCTAACTTACCGCACTTTACATAACAATAGAATTGCTATGTTGCAAGACCTGCCCCGGGCGAGCTCCGCATCAATTCGTCCGGGCCGTCTTGTTTGTCGTACCGACCAAAGAACTCGTTACGCACCTTGCGACAGTCCTCGTCAAATCCCAGTACTCGGGAATTAATTCGACCCTGGAACCTTTAATCTTTTAAACCAGCCTACCTTATGCTTGCTACGGTTGCTCGCGAGCACGTCTAACAAATAGCGGAACAAAAATGAACCACTGTGCATAACCAACCACAACAAAAACGCTCCAGTAGATAAAAATAGACGAACTGCTGGCCCATGATAATGCTGGGCCTACCGTAGGGCCAACAATGAAGCCCAATGGGAAAGTTAGAACAAGCATTGCATATGTCAACGCAATGTCAGCATCCTTCTGTCCTGCTTTGAGCAATATTAAAGAGCTGGTCAATGCGAGCACGGTAAGCGCTAACCAAGTTATACGCGCAAGCGAATAGCTTTTATTACCCGCCCAAAATGAAACGATGATGGAGATAACTGTGAGCACCCCTGATACCAATGTTGACATTAATATGCCACCCGCAATTTCGCCATCCAGAAGCAAAAGACCTACGAGGGTGAAAACAACTACTACGCAAACACTGAGCCCCCAAAATCCTAAAAAGAGTTTGCCACTCGCGGTACGAGAAATTTCGCGGAACATGGTTATTTGGCCTTGCTCAATCGAGAACCGTAAAGTCAAGACGGTTTAGATCGGACGCTTACTACGTTTTTGCATTTTTCGAGACAGAAAATACCCTGCCAAGGTGCCCACTACACAAAAGGCCGCATTGTAGGCAAGGAGAATTAAAAAGGTAACCAAGATTCCGCCGATATGATCAACATGAAACCCAAAATATTCGTATATAAAAGCCGACAGCATGCTGATGCTCGCTCCAAATATCGCCATAGAAATTCCTACAATTAACTTAGAGCGCGGAGCTAAATAAGCGGCAATAAATGCGGCGAACGTAGGGAAAGCGAGCAATACAAGTCGCAGCAGTTCATGTTGGTTAATTTTGACTAATACTCCGATGTATAGCATCTGTCCTAAAATCAGAATACAGATCCCAGCGAGTATGGCTTTTACAACAGTTGAGCGAATCATGGTTTGTATCCAGGCTCACCTTTTTGAGGGCCCGGATTAACTGGCCAGTTGGGCCATTTGTTAACTGTAATAGATTGGCCACAAGCCTTTAACGCTTGCTCCGCACAGTGACAACAATTGTTTTTTGTGAAATGGTAGTTTGTACATTTTGCCATTTCCCGTTGAACACACGCATCATCATCCGGCCCTTTCGCGGGTTCGCACGTTGCTCCTTTTGGCGCTGGATCTGGCCCAACACTTTTCGGGCTAAAGCTCGACGAGCCGCCACCGCTGTAGCGAACAAAGCAATGTTGCCCAGGAATAACATAGCCTTGGATTGGGCGATAACATAACTCGGCAGCGAGCCCTAAAGGATCGGTATTGATAACAGGATTCGCGTTCACATAAAGATACGTGTTCATTCCTGCCACGAGCCCAATCGGATCACTCTGCACATATCTTCCAAGTGAAGGATCGTAATCCCTGAAGTAGTTATAAAAAGTCCCCGTCTCTTTATCAAACTGCTGCCCCGGCATTCTGAGATTGTAGGTAAACGCCCCAAGCGCCGATGGATTCTCATTCGGCGCACTATTCCCAAACGCCTCAGTATTCTCCCACTTCCAAACAACTTTATTGTCTGATGGTCTGGTGATGACCCGTGGTGTGTTGAGATGATCGGCGTGCACGTAAAACGTATCCACCGCAATCGGCGTGGTCGTACTACCACTCTTCGGTCGCAACGTCGCAATCGGCGTGTCGCCCAACCACACCGTCTCCTGAACCAGCTTGCCCGCGCTGTCGTATTCACCCGCGAGCCGCCCCGCCTCGTCATACATGAATCTACGCGTGCCGACTACATTGGACGGCGTAACCTTCCTCACTCGCTGGCCTAATGCATTGATGTTGTACGTCGCCGTATTGGTGGTGGTATTCGGTGCGGTGCCCGTCACCCACGTCACGGTGTTAATGCGGCCATTGTTCCAATACGTGTAGGTGTATTTGCCATCGCTGGGAAGCATATGGGGTCAAGTCTTTCATTATCATATTTCTCAAAGATTTTAAGACAAGCATGAACATCAAATGTGATGATGAAAGACCTGACTCTGGCTTGCTGCTAATCTTAGGGGTCTCGCTATGATTCGCCGATCATAACCTGTCAAATGTGATGATGAAAGACTACACCCCTGCTCGCGCGAATACAAATGACGCTGACCCCTTTTGCTCGAGCACAATCTACCGCGCTTCTCAGTCTTTTCGGTTCCGACTCAGCAATTGCCCATCACGGCGAGCGGTATGAATATCTTCAGCAGCTTTTCCTGAAAGAATGTAAGGGATATGCTTTTTCAGCCACACCTGCTCTTGCGGCAATTTCGAACCTTGCATTCGCAACAACAACTTCTGGACTGCTGGTTCCTGATGTCGTAGCTCAAGTCGAGTATTCCAATCTGAAGATGGGAAGATAAGCGCATCTACGATTTCGGCTGATAATCGTTCTGTAGTGTAGCTTTCGAATGCCCAGCTATATAAATCAAATAAAGTCTCCCATCGAACATTCTGTAGAGCTTTCACTAGAACAAATTTGTCATCGCCGCTCAATTTGGGATTGAGCAACAATGATCGTGCATGTAATGCCATCTGTTCAGGGTGTGTCCACAACTTAATAAACGAGGGTGAGTTGGTAAGAGCCCCCGGAATGTCTTTGAAAGAAGGTGCCTCAACTTGTGCTGCTTTGATGTTTTTTTGAATCTGAGTCGCGGAAAGAGGCTGTGCTTGTACTGTCGCCGACATCAAAAATAATAGAATAATCGAAACTGCATTTCTCATAATTACTCCGTTGGACAACTACAGCGACGGAACACGGGAGTACCAATCGGTTTTTTAGTTTTGTCAAACGGCCATTGGCTTTGACCAACCCTTTCTGCCCCAGGCGAAATTGACCAGCCTGGCCCGTCAATAATTGCCACATGTCCAGAAGCATCAGCATAGCCATATGCGACCGCAGCGATATCACCAGGCTGTGGGATTGCCACGATATTGAAATTAGGAATATCTTTGTTTGGGTTCGCCCAATCGCCTGCCGATATTGGGCCATTGCTGAGTGATAACTTACGGCGGGGGCACTGGCCCAATGCCTCAGTCAGAACATCGCAAATAAATAAATTACATTTGTTCCTGCCCGCGCCGAATCCTGCGCCTGCGTCCCCACTTCGGTCTGACTTATTAGCCCAGTTTATACTTTGTAGTTTGTCTCTAGCGACGTCAATTATCTTATAACAATCGCATTGCGCCGCTAAGCCAAACGGATCGAAGAACGACAGCGGATTTCCGCCAACATAACCAAAAGTATTGATACCACCCTCCAACCCAATCGGATCACTTTGCACATACCGCCCGATGCTCGGGTCATAGTCGCGCATGTAGTTATAAAACGTCCCCGTCTCTTGGTCAAACTGCTGCCCCGGCATTCTGAGATTGTAGGTAAACGCCCCAAGCGCCGATGGATTCTCATTCGGCGCATTATTCCCAAACGCCTCCGTCGAATCCCACTTCCAAACCACCTTGTTATCCGTGGGTCTGGTGATGACGCGCGGTGTGTTCAAGTGATCGGCGTGCACATAAAACGTATCCACCGCA